>JBKJTB010000166.1:0-7598 GCA_046594305.1 Devosia sp.
TCGGCTGAAGATCGGTACGACGCCCTCAAAAAATTCGCCCGCGATCTCACGCAGGCGGCGCGCGACGGCAAGCTCGATCCGGTCATCGGGCGCGACGAGGAAATCCGGCGGACAATCCAGGTGTTGGCGCGCAGGACCAAGAACAATCCCGTGCTGATCGGCGAGCCCGGCGTCGGCAAGACCGCGATCGCCGAAGGGCTCGCGCTGCGCATTGCCAATGGCGATGTGCCTGACGGCCTCAAGGACCGCCGCCTGCTCTCGCTTGACATGGGCTCGCTGATCGCCGGCGCCAAATATCGCGGCGAATTCGAGGAGCGGCTGAAGGGCGTGCTCGACGAGGTCAAGGGCGCCGCCGGGGAGATCATCCTGTTCATCGACGAGATGCACACGCTGGTCGGCGCCGGCAAGACCGACGGCGCCATGGATGCGTCCAATCTCCTGAAGCCCGCACTCGCCCGTGGCGAGCTGCATTGCGTCGGCGCCACCACGCTCGACGAGTATCGCAAATACATCGAGAAGGACGCCGCGCTCGCCCGCCGCTTCCAGCCGGTGTTTGTCTCGGAGCCCACCGTCGAGGACACGATCTCGATCCTCCGCGGCCTCAAGGAGAAGTACGAGCTGCATCACGGTATCCGCATTTCGGATTCCGCGATCGTTGCCGCCGCCACTCTCAGCAACCGCTACATCGCCGACCGCTTCCTGCCCGACAAAGCCATCGATCTGATGGACGAGGCCGCCGCGCGCTTGCGCATGGCCGTCGACTCAAAGCCCGAAGCGCTCGACGAACTCGACCGCCGCATCATGCAGCTCAAGATCGAGCGCGAGGCGCTGAAGAAGGAAACCGACGAGGGCTCCCGCAACCGCCTCGACAAGCTTGAGGGCGAATTGCTCGATCTCGAGGACGAGGCGCAGGGCCTGTCGTCGAAATGGCTCGCCGAGAAAGAGCGCGTCCAGGGCAGCCAGAAGCTCAAGGAAGAGCTGGATGCTGCGCGCAGTCAGCTCGAGATCGCGCAGCGGACCGGCGATCTCGCCAAGGCCGGTGAGCTTGCCTATGGCGTGATCCCGGGGCTCGAAAAGCGCATCAAGGAAGCCGAGCAGGCCAACGGCACTCTGCAGGGCGATGGCAGCCCGATGGTGTCCGAAGTGGTCACCGCCTCCGACATCGCGCAGGTGGTGTCGCGCTGGACCGGCATTCCAGTCGACCGCATGCTCGAAGGTGAGCGCGAAAAGCTCGTCCAGATGGAGAAAACGCTGGGCAAGCGGGTCATCGGCCAAGAAGAGGCCGTCGAGGCCGTTGCTCGCGCGGTGCGCCGTTCGCGCGCCGGCCTGCAGGACCCGAACCGGCCGATCGGCTCGTTCATGTTTCTCGGGCCCACCGGCGTCGGCAAGACCGAACTGACCAAAGCGCTCGCCGAATTCCTCTTCGACGACGAGCACGCGATGGTGCGCCTCGATATGTCCGAGTTCATGGAGAAGCACTCCGTGGCGCGGCTGATCGGCGCCCCGCCGGGCTATGTCGGCTACGACGAGGGCGGCATGCTTACCGAAGCGGTTCGCCGCCGGCCCTACCAGGTGGTCCTCTTCGACGAGATCGAGAAGGCACACCCAGATGTGTTCAACGTCCTTCTCCAGGTGCTCGACGATGGGCGGCTGACGGACGGGCAGGGGCGCACGGTCGACTTCCGCAACACCATCATTATCATGACCTCGAATCTGGGGTCGGAATGGCTGGTGAACCTCAAGGAAAACGAATCGGTCGAACTGGTGCGCGGCAAAGTGCTCGATGCGGTCAAGGCGGCGTTCCGGCCGGAGTTCCTCAACCGCGTCGACGACATCATCCTGTTCCACCGCTTGCAGCGCATCCACATGGGCGACATCGTCGAGATCCAGTTGAAGCGCCTCGGCCATCTGCTCAAGGATCGCGACATCGCGCTGACGCTGACGCAGAAGGGCAAGGAGTGGCTCGCCAATGAGGGCTACGACCCTGCCTATGGCGCGCGTCCGCTGAAGCGCGTCATCCAGCGCGAAGTGCAGGACCGTCTCGCCGAGGCAATCCTCGCTGGCGAGGTGCAGGACGGCCAGGCCGTCATCGTCGACGCCGGGGATGCAGGCCTGATGCTGGTCCCCGAGCTCGAGGGCGAAATCATCGCGCCCGCGGCCGCAGCGTAAAATCTCACCATAACGGGCGGCTCACGGGCCGCCCTTTTTGTTTGTCCTCGAATCAGAACTGATCCCACCCATGAGCAATCCTTTCTTCGATATCTGGTCCACGCCCCACGGCGTCCCTCCCTTCGACGCCATCGAGACGGCGCACTTCAAGCCGGCCTATGCGCAGGCGCTGGCGGACCACAGCCAGGAGATCGCGGCGATCGCCGGCCAGTCGGCGCCCGCCAGCTTCGACAACACCATCGTGGCGCTGGAGCGCGCTGGGCAGTTGCTGCGGCGGGTCGAGATGATCTTCGGGCAGCTCTCATCGGCCGACACCAATGACGAGATGCAGGCGGTGGAGCGCGAGATGTCGCCGCTCGTGACGCGGCACTGGACCAGCATCTTCCTCAACGCCAAACTTTTCGCGCGGGTCGACGATCTCTTCGGGCGCCGCGGACAACTCGGCCTCGATGCCGAATCGCTGCGCGTGCTCGAGCGCTACCATCTCGATTTCGTCCGCAGCGGCGCCCGCCTGACCGACACTCAGCGCGAACGCTTCGCGGCGATCATGGAGCGGCTGGCGACGCTCGGCACCACCTTCGGCCAGAACGTCCTCGCCGATGAGGCCAGCGTGGTCTTCGCGCTCACTGAAGCCGAGGTCGATGGGCTCCCCGATTTCGCGCGGGCCTCGGCTGCCGAGACGGCTCGCGACCGCAAGCTCAATGCGCCCTTCGCAGCAACGACCTCACGCTCGTCGGTCGAGCCGATTCTCCATTTCGCCACCGACCGAAATGTCCGCGAGAAGGTTTTCCGCGCATTCGTCAACCGTGGGCACAATGGCAATGCCCACGACAACCGCAAGGTTATCGCCGAGATGGTGGGGCTCCGCGCCGAGTTGGCGCGGCTCCTCGGCTACGACAGCTATGCCGCCTACAAGCTCGACGATTCGATGGCCAAGACCCCCGCTGCCGCCCAGAAGCTGCTCGAGGATGTCTGGGCGCCCGGCCAGAAGCGCGCCGAGGACGATGCCCGGGCTCTCCAGGAGCTGATCGGCACGGACACGCTCGAGGCTTGGGACTGGCGATTCTATTCCGAGAAGCTCAGGATGGAGCGCTACGACTTCGACGAGAACGAGCTGAAACCCTATTTCGAGCTCGACCGGGTGATCGGCGCGGCCTTCTTCACGGCCGAAAAGTTGTTCGGTGCGACGTTCCGGCTGCTCGACGACATTCCTGTCTACCATCCAGACGTGCGCGTGTGGGCGGTCGACCGTGGCGGCAAGACGATCGGCCTGTTTTATGGTGATTTCTTCGCGCGGCCGAGCAAGCGCAGCGGCGCCTGGATGACCTCCTTCCGCGACCAGCAGAAGCTCGGCGGGGAGGTCATTCCGCTGGTGGTCAACACCTGCAATTTCAACAAGCCGCCCGAGGGTGAGCCGTCGCTGCTGTCGCTCGACGAGGCCAGAACTGTGTTCCACGAGTTCGGTCATGGCCTCCATGGGCTGCTGTCGAACGTCACCTATCCGCGCCTGTCGGGCACCAACACCGTGCGCGATTTCGTCGAGCTGCCGAGCCAGCTTTATGAGCATTGGATGGAGACGGCTCCCGTGCTGGCGCGGCTCACGCACTACAAGACGGGCGAGCCGATCCCCTCGGCGCTGCTCGAACGCATGAAGGCGGCGCGCAAGGCCAACAAGGGGTTCGAGACGGTCGAGTTCATCTCCTCGGGGCTGCTCGATATGGCGTTCCACTCGGTGCCCGCAGGCACTGCCATCGATGCCGATACGGTGGAGAAGGAGACGCTCGAGCGGATCGGGATGCCGAGCGAAATCTCGCTCCGGCACGCCAGTGCGCATTTCGGGCACATCTTTGCCGGTGACGGCTATTCGGCGGGCTACTACTCGTATCTGTGGTCGGAAGTGCTCGACGCCGACGGCTTCACCGCGTTCGAGGAGGCCGGCGATCCGTTCGATCCGGCGACTGCCGAGCGGCTCTACACCTACGTCTATTCAGGCGGTGGTTCGCGCGATTTCGCCGAGGCCTATCGCCTGTTCCGCGGCCGCGATCCGGACATCAGCGGCCTTCTCTTGAAGCGTGGATTCGCGCCGTTGCAGCCGCCTGAGGACAGCGCCGCCCAGTAGGCGGCGTCACTCGCGGCTTGCCTTCGGGCCGGTTCGGCGCTAGAACAAAACACGAACATTGGAGGGTGCGATGGCCAGGTATGAGATCGACTATTTCGAGCTGCCGGCAACGGGCGGGGCCGAGAGCCGCGCCTTCTTCGACAAGGCCTTCGGCTGGACCTTCAAGGAATTCGGACCAAGCTACACCGAGATCCAGGGTGCTTCAGTGATTGGCGGCATCAACGCTGATCCGGGCGACAAGCCCACTTTCCCTCTGATCGGCATCCGTACCGACGATATCGCCAAAGCGGAGCAGGCGGTGATTGCCGCAGGTGGCACAATCACCCGCAGAACCTATGACTTCCCCGGCGGCAAGCGGTTCTACTTCCGCGAGCCTGGCGGCAATGAAATGATGGTCTATATGGAGGTCTAGCCGCTGGTGCCGGGCACCGAGGCCGAGGCAACACGGATCGGGGCGGCGTCGCGGGCCATCAGGTCGTTGATCTGGGCGACGGCCTGTTTAAAGGCCCCCGATTCCTGGCTCGGCAGCGAATGGTCGCGAGGCAGCTTGACGCTCAGTGGATCGACGAAGCGGCCGTTAACGCGGATCTCGAAGTGCAAATGGTTGCCCGTCGAGTTGCCGGTCGAGCCCACATAGCCGATCAGTTGGCCCTGCCGCACTTTTACGCCCGGCTTGATGCCATCGGCGATGCGGCTCTGGTGGCCGTAGCCGGTTTCGTAGCCGTTGACGTGTTTGATCATCGTGAAGCGGCCATAGCCCGACGACCATCCGGCCTTCTCGATAATTCCGTCGCCGGCTGCATAGATCGGCGTTCCAGCGGGCGAAGCGAGATCGACGCCAGTATGCAAACGGCGGGTCTTGAAGATCGGATGAATGCGGTAGCCGAAGCGGCTGGCGAGCCGTCCGCCACCCTGCAAAGGACGCCGGGTCAGGAAGCGCTTACCGGTTTCGCCGTCCGGATCGTAGAAATCCACCGTGCCGTCATTGCCGCGGAAGCGGTAGAGCTGGCGCAGGGTCGAACCCAGTTTCAGTCCGACATAGAGCAGGTCCTGCTGCCCCTCGGCATTGGGTTCGGTCTGCAGCACTTCGATCGAGTCGCCGGCGGAGATCTTCTTGGTGAGATCGACGTCATAAGCATACATCGCGACGATGCGCTTGGTGATCTCGTCGTCGATGTCGTGCTTGCGCGCCGTCTCCCAGATCGCCCGGTAGACCGAGGGCAGGTTGGAGACGTTGACCTCTTCGGTGTCTTCATCGGGGAAGGCGATTTCGGAGGGCGCGAGGCCCAGCACGTAGGCGCCGCGGTCGGTCAGGGCGACCGTTGCGGCGTGGGCGTCGGTATTGGTCGCGTCGTTATGGACATAGATCGACAGGCGATAGGGGATCAGCACATCCGAGGTGCGCGAGGCGCCGAACAGGATGCGGAGGCGGGCTTTGCTGGGCAGCGTCGTCGACGGATAGACATTGGTCAGCGTGCCGCTGATCGCCTCGATCATGGCGGCGGTAAAGCCGTTCTTGAGCAGCAGATCCTCGATCTTGCTCGGTTCCTTGACCGTGATGATGCGCTCGGTGCGGCCCAGACCCGCTTCGGCGGCCGTCGTGCGCTTGGGCATCACCGTCAGATTCTCGACCACGCTGGTCATGCCGCCCGGCTCGACGACGCCCAGATCCTGAACGCCGGTCGCGTCGGGGGCATAGGCGAGCGCTGGATCGGTGGCGGCGCTGCCCTCGCCGAAGAAGTTCTCGAGCGTCTGGCGGACGAAGGCCTCGGCGCCCTGGTCAGTGATCGAGCGCGGCGGCACCAGCGAGCCGGGGAGGGGGCCGGTCTTGATCGAGACCTCGCCTTCGACTTCGGCGCCATAGATATTCGTATTGGTATCGTCGGGCGCGATGATTGGCTGGGTTGAATCGATCATCGCCTGCGGGTCGTAGGCGGGAATATCCTCAGAGAGGGACGTCGCCGCGGTGGCGAGCGTCGCGCGGATGCGCACGAAGGGCTGTTTGCGGATCAGGTCGCGGCCATCGACAGTCTCGCGGATCGACGCCTCGACGATCTCGAGCTCGGACTTGGCGACGGTGGTCGGCCGCACGCGGCTGGTCTTGCTGATGAGGTCGGTCGCCGTCTCGTGGTCGGAGGTGACGATCTGGAGCGCCTCGTAGGCGGTCGAGAAGGTGTCCTGGCCCTGAAAGCTCACATAGAGCGCGGCGCCCATCAGCATCACGGAGGTCAGTCCGGTCATCACCGTGCCGGTCAGCCAGGCAAAGCTGAGCTCGCGGCCCTGGGGGATTTCGCCGTCCGTCGAGGCGACAGTCAGCGCCGGCCCGTCTTCGAAGCCGGCCCGCACCAAGGCGAGCGTGCGATTGCGTCCCGGATTCACCCTTGGTCCTGCCCCGTCCCCGTGATCGTTTATCCGGCCAGGCCCCACCTTCTGCAGCGGCTGGGCCTTAAGCGCCCGAAGTCATGGGCGGCCATCGGCGCTCCGTCAAGCCGAAGCGCGTGCGAGCGGTGGTCGGCCCCAATTGCGGCACATTTCCGGCTGGGCCGGCCAAGCGCGAGACTTGAAGGGATGCCTCTCCGCGCTATCTAACGTCATGTTGCGTGAGACGTGCCGGCAGCACCTCGGCACTCGGAAACTGTCACGAGTTTTTCACAGAAGGCACTTTGGGGTGTTGACACCAAAATGGCTCGCCCATATACACCGCCCATCGCTGAGGCGGCGGCGCGGAAACGCGGCACTGACCAAGGTAAACCACTGAGATGTAATAGCAATTTTGCTTCTCGGGTTTTCAGCTTCCGGTCTCTTCCGAAAGTTGAAAATAGGGTGTTGACAGGCTACGGCGCCTCGACTAGAACCCGCCTCGCTGACGACGCCGAGCAATTCGTTGCTCCCACTGTTCAGCGATCTTAAGGAAACGGGCAGAACTGCTGCCGGGCAACCGGAAACAAGTTCTGTTCGCCAAATTTAGGAAGCCTGGCTTCCACTGACGCCGCTCTCGCAAGAGGTTCCGGGGTCCGCTCTTTGAAATTGTGAAGATGGAAGAAAGGGAAACGTGGACGGCGAGGTTCTTGCGGTTCGATCGTGAGATTGGACGAACAAGACATCGACGGTACGTTTCTCGAGGTACATACTACCCGTCACGCGCAGTTCGCTGTGCATGACAGGATGTGTGTCCTCGTCAATCTTGCGTCGCAAGACGCAAAGCGCAAACGTGCAGACGTCGACCAAGTCAGATATCAAACTTGAGAGTTTGATCCTGGCTCAGAACGAACGCTGGCGGCAGGCTTAACACATGCAAGTCGAACGCCCC
>JBKJTB010000424.1:0-6340 GCA_046594305.1 Devosia sp.
GGTGTGTGGTTGCGGCGGGGTCGTCTCGTCATGGTCTCTCCTGTTCGCGGCCACACTGGCCGCCGTCAGGCAGAAAATCCACTTATCCCGCTGTCCAGATTCCCCGAGCCAGCTCTATCCGCAAGGCTTGTTGCGAGCGCCACCGCCTGTCCCACCGCAGTGGTAATCATCTTTGTAACGCTGGCGGGATCGAGTGCCTCCGGTGTCGCAATCGCCTTCGGCTGCACGACCTTAGCTGGTACGAACCGAGGACGAAGTGAAGCCTTGAGGGAAAGCTGAGCCAAGGTCTCCCGAGCTATCTGCGGCAACCCTATTGGCAGCTTCAGAAGTGTCCTCAGGCCATCAAAATGGGAGGTTAACGTCGCCAGCGCCGACCATGCCGCTTTTACGTCGCCTTTGCCCATAACTGCTACGAGTGTGCACGCAGCTAGCAATCTGATCTCTACCTCAGCACCGTGACCAATAAAGCTGTCATCGTATTCTTTGATTTTATCTACAAACCTTTCAATTACCGTTGGATCAGCCTTGATCTTATTAAGACCGAATACTATCGAAAGTAGACCGATAATATCTGCATGCTCTGACTGCGAAGCAAACTCGTCAACGGCAGCCCATCTTGCATTAAGTGTAGAATCTTCAAGTTGAATCTTTAGACGGGAGTACCATCCTCTAAATTCGGGATGCATTTCCACCTTGGCCATTATTTCCCCTCCATCCGTGAAATCTCATCCGCGAGCTGGTCCAATTGCTCCCGCTCACTCGCTCTCAATAGTGCCAGTCCGTACCGCTCGGCGTCGGGCAATTCCAGTTCCTCAGGACTTAGCAACGATAGACGCTGCGCAATCTCTCTGCGCTGGCTCATCGTCAGATTCCAAAATCTGTAAATCAGCCTTCGTGTGTGCGTTTCGCCCATCCTTGACTCCGCCTCGCGTGCGCCTTGTGGCGACTGGCTCTCGGTAGTCGCACTCGATGCCCCCGCCGATGACGCTCCGCTGACACCCTTGGGCTCAGGTATTTCAATGGTGTGCGTGTAGTAGTCGCGACCAGCCGAGAACCTCTTTGCCCGGTAGCAATCAGGATTTCTCTGCCACGCGAAAACATGTGCCTTAATGTTCAGCTTCCGATCGCGGCCGGAATTCGAAACGTCGATCTCGATTAAGTTGTAACCTGGCTCCCAACCTGTGAGGTAGGGATCGGGATTTATCGCACCAGCCTCGAAGCGAACCCAGCCGTCGTTTTTTCCGGTCCGACTGACGTGGTTGTGTCCAAAAAACTGAATGGTTGTACGGTTCTCGAACGCGTCCCGAACCTGCTCTTCGTCCATGAACCAGTTGAAGGGATGATGACACATCGCCAAGTTCACTACGTTGTCTGCGGCCTCGAAACCTGTCTGCAATGAGCTTAGGTAAAGCGATGATGTAGTGTCCTTCTGACCCGCCGGAATGCCCGCGCCGGACAATATCGTCGAATTTAGTCCGAAAAGGCGAAGCGTGACGCCGCCAATCGTCCCAATATCCTGCCTCCAGAAGAGCTTACCCCGGAAGCACTTGGCACTGATATTTCTTCGCGAAGTCATTGTAGGCTGCGATAGGCGCCAGCAGTGCCCTCGCGGTTTCCGGAGATCGCAGTTGGGAACGAAGTTCCTGTTCGCGGTGCCAGGGTTGCGCCCGGATGATCGCTTGTTGTGCGTTGCGGACACTGGGATCTTTCCCAGTTATCACCCGCTGGTCGACATCATGGTTGCCGGGCACCACGAAGATTTTCTCCGGCGGACAACGGCCCGCTGCAACTAGATCGTTGATCCAGCCACGCGCGGTCTCGTACTCGGCGGGGTCGCCCCGAAACGCGATATCCCCACCAATGAGCAGCGCATCCACATTACCGAAATCCTGAACTTGATCCCGTAGGTTTCGCAGTAGGACTGATCGGTTTGGACGTGTCGGGTCCGTCTCCGGGTCCGTGCAATCAGGTGACCTGAAGTGGATATCAGATATGTGCAATAGAAGCATGATGCCTCAAAAATGGTCGTTTCTTAAGCCCGTAGGGTTGAAGAAGCCGCATTTTCAGTGTGCTGGGTCAATACCAATTTGTGGGCGTTTAGCGAGGACCTCCAAGAGCCGCTATCCGCCCATTGTCTGACCCCAACCGTCGCCGGAACATTCCATGCTTGGAAGTCTCCTCCACAGCGATGTGGGCGTGAATATGGGGCGCGCTGCAGATCGCTCCGTCAAGCTATTGTAAAACAACACTTACCAAGGGTGGCATGGCGGAGAGGGCGGATTCCAAGCGTGCCTCGGTCGCGACGATCTTTGCCGGTGATTACCGGGTGCTTACGTCACCCCGTGTACCAAAGTGCCGCCACCAGCTAAGTCCTTGAAAAGGATGGTGGGTGCGACAGGGATTGAACCTGTGACCCCCGCCGTGTGAAGGCGATGCTCTCCCGCTGAGCTACGCACCCATCCTAGTCGGGCCACGCCAATTTGCGTGGGAATTCAAGGAGATGGTGGGTGTAACAGGGATTGAACCTGTGACCCCTACCATGTCAAGGTAGTGCTCTCCCGCTGAGCTATACACCCATCGCCTTGCGGCGCCGCCCAGTTGATACCCTCAAAAGAGCAGCTGTTTGGCGCCGTTTCGCCGAAGCGAACGCGGCGGATAGACCAAAAAAGCGGGCAAGGGTCAAGCGTCAATCAAGCCGCCCCTTCCAGCAACGCTCGCGCTTTCGTAAGTTGCAGTTGAACGGCGCGATACCGATCTAAGCGGCATCACCGAACATTGGAGGGTTTCCATGGCGAACACCGAGCGTGCAATTCTGGCCGGGGGCTGTTTCTGGGGCGCCCAGGACCTCTTGCGCAAATATCCGGGCGTCATCTCGAGCCGCGTCGGCTATTCCGGCGGCGAGGTGCCCAACGCCACCTATCGCGACCACGGCACCCACGCAGAGGCCGTCGAGGTGATGTTTGACCCCGACAAGATCAGCTACCGCAAGCTGCTCGAATTCTTCTTCCAGATCCACGACCCCTCGACGATGAACCGCCAGGGCAATGACGTCGGCACGGCCTACCGTTCGGCGATTTTCTACACCACCGACGAGCAGAAGCAGGTCGCCGAGGACACCATCGCCGACGTCAACGCCTCCGGCATCTGGCCGGGCAAGGCGTCGACCACGATCACGCCTGCCGGCCCGTTCTGGGAGGCCGAGCGCGAGCATCAGGACTATCTGATCAAGCATCCGGGCGGCTACACCTGCCACTGGGTGCGTCCGAACTGGGTCCTGCCGAGGCGCGCCAGCGTCGCGGCGGAGTAACCGCACCGGCTGCCGGCGGCCGGGCCACCAATAGTTCCATGCGGCCCGGTGCGCTGGGCTGCTCTGGGACGGTAATTGACAAGGCATCGCGGCCCCCGCAAACAGGCCGCATGCGTTCAGACTATCGTTCCGACATTGATGGATTGCGGGCGGCGGCGGTACTTGCGGTCATAGTCTATCATCTCAATCCTCGGTACCTGCCGGGTGGGTTTACCGGCGTCGACATCTTCTTCGTCATATCCGGATTTCTGATCACCGGGATTATCCGGCGCGAACTGCGCGACAACAAATTCTCGTTCTGGGAATTCTACGCAAGACGTGTTCGGCGCATCTATCCCGCGCTGCTTCTCGTGATCGTCGCAACGCTCGCCGGCGGATATGCCCTGATGCTGCCGCCCGACTACGCGCTGCTGGGCGAGAGCGCGAAATGGGCATCGCTCGGGCTATCCAACTTCTTCTTCTTTTCCGAGGCCGGCTATTTTGGGCCGGCGGCGGGCCGCCTGCCCTTGCTGCACACCTGGTCGCTGGGCGTTGAAGAGCAGTTCTACCTGGTCTGGCCGCTGTTTGGCTGGCTCGCCTGGCGGATATCAAGAAATGTCCGCGCGCTGACTGTGCTGGCAGTTTTGATCGTCGTTGCGAGCTTCGCCTACACTATTGTAATCCGGCCTGGCGACACGGATCTCGCCTTTTATTCGCCCATCGCGCGAGCCTGGGAGCTGGCGCTCGGTGCGCTCGCTGCGTTGGTTCCGCCGCTCCGGGGCCGTAGGCTGAGTGAACTGGTCGCCGCTCTCGGGGCCATCCTCGTTATTGCCTGCTTGCTGCTGGCCGGCGGCAAGGGCGGACTTGTAGTCCTTGGCCTGGGATGCCTTGGGGCCGCGCTGCTGGTACTGCCCAAGGAGCCGGGCACGATCGTGGCGTGGGCACTTTCCATCCCACCGGCCCGCTTTGTCGGCCAGATTTCATACTCGCTCTACCTCTGGCATTGGCCGCTGCTCGTGTTCTGGTCGCATTTCTATTTGGTTGAGGGGCGCATGCCGGCGAGCCTCTACTTGGCCTATGCGGCTGTCCTGCTGGTACTCGCGACGCTGTCCTGGCGCTTCGTCGAACGCCCCTTCCGGACATGGCGTAGCCCCAGCCGCTGGACAGTCCTGGGTGGAGGGGTCGCGGCAAGTGCCGTGGTTCTGCTGGGGCTTGGGCTGACGGCGACGCACGGCCTGCCCGATCGCATCCCGGAGAAGGCAGTGCGCTACGCCAGCTACCTGGATGATCATCGCATCGACGGACCGCGATTTCATTGCTGGAGCAGTTCCAACATCGATCCCGCTCTCTTTGACGAGGCCAATTGCGTCAACATTGACCCGAGCCGCCCGAACGTTCTCCTCATCGGAGACAGCCACGCCAACCAGTTCTCGCGGGCGCTGCGCGTCGTCTTCCCCGAGGTTAACCTCTCCTATGTCGGTGCGAGTGGTTGCTACCCATTGCACAAGGCCACAGGAAAAAAGCGCTGCACGGACATGATGGCGCGGGTCTTCGACACGTACATTCCGCAGATGCGTTTCGACGCCGTCATCCTGTCCGCGAGATGGGACACTGCAGGCGGGCGCCTCAAGCGCGTGCCGGCGACCGTGGACTATATTGGCCGTTATGCGGGTGAAGTTGTGATCCTCGGCCCCAGCCAAGAATACCGGGCCGATCTCCCGACGTTGCTCGCCTACAGCGTCATGCGCGGGCCTGCCGTGTTGATCGGGCAGGAAAACAACAAGGACGCCAGGGCCGGCGAGAAGGCGATGCGCCGGTTCACGCGAGAAACGGACGCGGCCTACTACTCGACCTACGACGTCGCCTGCTCGACGTCACCCTGCATGACCTTGACGCCCAACGACGAGCCGATGCTGTTCGATGACAACCATCTGAGCGACCCCGGAGCGGTCTACGTGCTGGAGCAGTTGCGCCGCCAAGGCATGCTGGCCGACGTGATCAGCCGCTAGTCCGCCAGATGTGTTCGCCTCCCTGGGCGGGCGCTGCCTATGCCGCGAGCAGCCGCTCGACTTCGTTGACGAGGTCGCGCAGATGGAACGGCTTACTTAGCACCGAAGCATCCTTGGGCGCTTCGCTGTCGGGGTTGAGCGCAACCGCGGCAAAGCCGGTGATGAACATCACCTTGAGGTCGGGGTCGAGTTCGGTGGCGCGGCGCGCCAGCTCGATTCCGTCCATTTCCGGCATCACGATATCGCTGAGGAGCAGCGAGAATGGCTCCTCGCGCAGCCGGTCGTAGGCCGATTTGCCATTATCGAAGGAAACGACGTCATATCCGGCGTTCTTGAGCGCCCGCGTCAGAAACTGGCGCATGTCGTTGTCGTCTTCCGCCAGAAGTATCCGCTTGGTCGCCGCCATGTTCCCCGCCGCCTGTTCTGGGCGCCGACATCTTTAGTCGAGTTTTCCCGATTGGCAACGCCCGGTATCGTGAATTGCGCGGTTCTGGACAAAGCAGGGGACGGGATGCAGGATACCGGCAACATAAGGCGTTTGGGGATCTGAATTGCGATCCGACTATTGGGATAAGCCGGCGTTCGAGACCGTGAGGCCTCGCCGGATGACTGCGCCCATCGTCTTCAATTCCGCCCATTCCGGCCGCAACTATCCCGAACGCTTCCTCGAAATGACCCGCCTCGACGAATTGTCGATCCGCCAGTCCGAGGACGCCTATGTCGATGAACTGTTCGGCCGCGCCCCGCACCTCGGCACGCCGCTGCTGCGCGCCCACTTCCCGCGCGCCTATCTCGACGTCAATCGCGAACCCTGGGAACTCGACCCCCAGATGTTCACCGAGCCGCTGTCGGATCGGTTCAACACCACAAGCCCGCGCGTCGCCGCCGGCCTCGGCACGATCGCCCGCGTCGTCGCCGAGAACAAACCGATCTATCGCGAGCGGCTGACCCTCGAGGACGCCCGTATGCGCATCGAGGGCATCTACATTCCCTATCATGCAACGCTGCAGCGCCTCTTGACCGATGCGGCGCAGACTTATGGCGT
>JBKJTB010000055.1:0-2679 GCA_046594305.1 Devosia sp.
CACGAAGTCGCCGTAGCCCTTCTCCCAGCTGGCGGCGGCGTAGCCGGGGACCGGCTCCATGTCCATGTCGTCGGCCAGCAGGTAGTTGCAGCCATGGGTTTCGTCGATGGCGCCTTCGAGGAAGAACTCGGCCTGGAAGCGCTTGCCGATCAGCCGGCCCTGCATATCCGGAAAAGCGACGAGCACGGTGTCGATGACCCCGCTCGCAACATCGGCTTTGAGCTGAGCCAGCGTATAGGCGGCCATGACGTGAACTCCCGGTGACGTGTCGTTGAAAATGAAGAGGGCCGCGGTCGTTGCCGCGGCCCCCGTTGTGCGCAGTCTATTTCTTCGAATGTTCCATGGCGAACTCTTCCTCGGGCGAGAGGATGAGCTTGTTGCGGCCCACCAGCGCGAAGTAGATGACACCGACCACGCACCAGGCGATGACCCACACCACGCCCTTGCTGAAGTTCGGGTCCTGCAGCTGATAGAACAGCGTCACAACCGCGATCAGGATGGTGACGGCTGCACCCGGGATGCCCAGCGGCGAGCGGAACGGCCGCTCGATGTTGGGCTGGTTGCGGCGCAGCAGGATGAAGCTCAGCGCCTGGGCGATGTAGCTCAGCATCGCGCCGAACACGGCCATGTTGAGCAGCACGGTGCCGATCAGATCGTCGCCCAGTTGCGTTTCGCCACCGCCGCCGCCGCCGTTGGCGAACCAGATCACCAGCATGACGGCGAGGCCGAGCAGGGCGCCCGAGATCATCGCCACATGCGGCGTCTTGTACTTCGGATGCGTGATCGACAGAGCCGACGGGAAATAGCCGGCGCGGCTCAGCGAATAGACCTGTCGTCCCTGAGCGTAGAGGATCGTGTGGAACGAGGCGATGAGGCCCGTGAGGGCGACGAGGCCCAGCACCACGGCGCCTGAATCACCGTAGATGGCGCGGAAGCCGTCGAGCAGCGGTTCGAGCGAGGTCCCCAGCGCAAACGAGCCGATGCCCATCACCGATGGGTTGAGCAGCACGATCATGAAGGCCGAGATGATAAGCGTGAAGAAGCCCAGCAGGATGCCGCGTGGCAGGTCGCGCTTGGGATCGACCGATTCTTCGGCCGCGAGCGGGATCTGCTCGATGGCGAGGAAGAGCCATACTGCGAAGGGCAGGGTGGCAAGAACACCCTGCCAGCCGAACGGGAACAGCGGACCGTTGCCTTCCGGCAGCTCGACCGCCTTGCCGTCGGGACCGGCGCCGATATTGAGCGCCCAGCGGCCGAAATCCATGTGGGTGATGGCCGAGACCCAGAACACCACGAGCACCGCCAGCGAGATCAGCGTGACGACCAGCGTCACCTTGTAGCTGAGCGCCACGCCGTAAATATTGAGGGCGAGGAAGATGGCGTAAAACACGATCCAGAGGATTGGATAGAGCGCCGTATCCATGCCGGTGATCGAGCCGAAATAGCCCGAGATGAAGGTGACGATCACCGCCGGGGTGAGCACATATTCGACGTTCTCGAACAGGCCGGTGACGAAGCCGCCCCATGGGCCCATCGAGGTGCGCGCGAAGGAATAGGCAGCACCGGTGTGCGGCAGGGCCGGGCTCATTTCGGCGATCGACATCACGAGGCCCAGATACATGATGGCGATGATGATGCCGGCGACGAGCATGCCGCCCCAGCCGCCGGTCGTGAACCCAAAATTCCAGCCCGAGAAATGGCCGGAGATCACTGCGCCGACGCCGAGCGCCCAGAGCGACCAGATGCCCGCGTAGCGCTGCAATCCGCGCTTTTCGAAGTAAGAACTGTCCTGCTTGGCGTATTTCACGCCGCCTGTCGTTTCAGCCATTGTTAGCCCCCTTGAGTTGACCTGCCGTAGCCCCCGTGACGACCGGGCCTGAGCCGAGCGCGACCCGCGCTGCCTCCAGACACCGGGCCAGCCGGGCCGCCCACAGGGCGACGCCGTTTGGTTCGAGAATTTCATCGTGCCGTATTTCGATCATCGTGGCGTCGCGGCCGTCGCCGTGATGCTCGAGCGTGTAGGTGACGCCGTTGAGCGCCGAGTAGGGCTCGTTCCAGCCGATGTCGAGATCGGGCGCCTCTGCGACGAGTGCATCGCGCAGCGCCGCGGTGAAGTTTTGGTCGCGCGCATGGATGAGGCCGATCGGCCAGGGCCGCGCCCTACCCTTGTAGGTGGGCGTGAAGGAATGCATGCAGACGAGGATTGTGGGAAGGCCCGCAGCGGCGCGGGCGTCGAGTACGCGATCGATGGCCTCATGGAACGGCGCATGGGCCGAGGCGATGCGCCAATGGCGGTCGTCGGCGGTCAGCGCGGCATTGCCGGGGATCGATGTGTGCTCGGAGAGGGTAGGGACGAGATCGGGAGCGTCGAGGTCGCGGTTGCAGTCGATGACCAGCCGCGACACGGTCGAGTGCACCACGGGCGCGTCGAGCAGTTCGCTTAGCCGCATCGAGACGGCGAGAGCGCCCGGATCCCAGGCGATGTGGCGGATGCGTTCGGACGGCGGCAGGCCGAGGTCGCCCCAGCGCGGCGGGATGCGGTTGGAGGCGTGATCGACGACGATTGCGAACGGCCCCTTGCCGCCCGCATTCACGGTCCTCACCGGCGCCAGTAGATCCGCATTCTGCCGCGGAGTCTCTGCAATGCCCATGCCACCCCCGGGCCCGGCCGAGAGCCGG
>JBKJTB010000060.1:0-7801 GCA_046594305.1 Devosia sp.
GCGACTGTCTCGTCTCGCTGCACCGGTCCGAGGGCTTCGGCCGCGGCCCGGCCGAAGCGATGTTTCTGGGCAAGCCGGTGATCGCGACGGGCTGGTCGGGCAACATGGATTACATGACCAGCCGCACGAGCTTTCCCGTTGGCTATCGGCTGATCCAGGTCAAGGAAGGCGAGTACGTCGAAGGCGACGGCCAGCAATGGGCCGACCCCGACCCGGCCGAGGCAACGCGGGCCCTGATCGCCCTTGTCGACGATCCATCGCTCGGGCGGCGCATCGGCGAGAGAGCCGCCAGACATATGCTCCGCAACTACGGGGACCGCGTACTGGGCGAGGTGTATCGGAAGCGGTTCGAGGCGATCGCCCGGATGCGCCGGCGGTCACAGTGAGGGCCGCGTCATAGGAGGCTAGGGCTTCCAGTTCTCGCCCAGGAATATCCGCCACGTATATATCGGCTTGCCGATGCGGCGGATCTTGAAGCTGTCGACCACTTCGAGCGTATCGAAGTGGGCCCGCAGGAACTTGATGGTTCGCGAATTGTCGGGCTCGTTGGCCAGAATGAGCGCCGACCGCCCGGTGAAGTCGCGACCCTCCTGCCAGTAGTCCCACTGCGAATGCTCGGGCGAAAGCTTGACGACATCGGTGGTGCCGAGGGCGAAACCGAGCTGCGCCGTGGTGGAGTAGAGCGTCGCGGCCATCAGCACATCCGGCCGATCCGCAGCCTGTTTGCGCATTCGCTCCGCCACGATGTCGAAATCGTAATTGAGGGCCCAGCCGAGGTCGCGTTTGTCGACCAGGGTGGCGAGCGGAACCACTGTCGTATTGATGAGCATGGCGACGACCCACAGCAGTCCGTAGCCGTAGTGCAGTAGCCTGAGCCAGCCGGTGGTATGGACGACGAGAAGTGGCGTCACCGCGAGGAGCGCGACGATGTTCCAGTAGGTGTAGGCGTTGAGCACCAGCGCCGTGACCAGAAACACCAGGGTCGACGCGGCGAAGGTCCACACCGCGATTGGCTTGAGCGCAGCGGCGAAGCCGGGCGGGGGTGGCGTGCGCAGCATCTTGATCAGCGGCCAGACCAAAAAGGGCGACCAGAACAGCGCACTGAGCGGCAGGAAACCGGCGGCGTTGAGCCAGTGAAAGCCGGCCCCATCGGCGCCCCACCGGTCATCGAGGTGAAAGCGCAACGAGGCGCCGCTCTCGACCAGGTTCCACCAGACCACTGGCGCCTGCATGCCAACGGCGATGGCCGCCGCGAGCCACGGCGTAGGGGTAAGCAACAGACGCCGAAGCTTGGGACGGGCGATGAACGTGACGGCGATGCCGACGCCGACAAACACGCCGTTGTATTTGGTGAGGACCGCCAGACCGAGCAGCACCGCCCCGGCGAACAGCCAGCGTGTCGCGCGCGGCAGATCATTCTCCACGCGCTCGACGAAGACCGCGAAGCAATGGATCGCAGCCAGCGACAACGCCACCAGCAGATGGTCGTGGTAGACGCTGGCGGTCATGATCGAGAACAGCGGCGAGGCGAGGTAAACAGCCGCGACGCGCCAGAACCAGAGCTGCGGATCGTGGGGCGCCAGGCGCTTGGACCAGGCCCAGAAGATCGCAAGGACAACAGCGAGCGTCGCCCAGGTCAGCAGCCGGACATTGAACGGCGACCAGCCCAGGAACGAGACCAGACCCAGCAGCCAGGCGTGCAGCGGCGGATGGTCGAAATAGGACCAGCCCGGATGCTGGCCCCACATCCAGTAATAGGCCTCATCGCCGAGGAGCCCGCCGGTCAGTTGGAACCAGAGGCGAAGGGCGAGGATGAGCCCGATAAAGAGCTGTAGCGCGAGAACCTCGCCTCTGATCTTTGTGGGCAAAGTCGCTGCGAGCGCGGTCATTGGAGGCCCCGGTAGAAAGGGCCGCCTCATGGGCGGCCCTTCGTTACTTCAGCTCCCGAAGAAGCCGCGCTGCCACCAGCCGCCCTTTTTGGGTTTGGCCTCCTCGGCGGGGGCGCTCGTGGAACTCACCACGATGCCCTCGGCGGGCAGCTCTTTCCTGGCCCGGCGCGGCGGCTCTTCGGCGGCGACGGCCACCGGTTCGGGCATGGGCTCGGGCGCTGCGACCGCGATGGCCTCGGCGGAGGCAATCGCCTGCTCCTCGGTCGGCGGCGCGGCCTTGGGCTTGCGCGAGCGGGTCTTGGGACGAGCGCTTTCGGCCTCGGCAGCCTCCGGTACGACGACCGCATCCTGCGCTTCGCCGTCGGCGTCAGCCGATTTGCGGCTGCGGCGGGCGCGACGGGGCTTTTCCTCGGCCGCCGGCGCTTCGCTGGCGACGACGCTGATCGGCGGCTCGACGCCAGCTTCTTCGGCGATGGCATCCTGCGCCAGTACCGCTGCGGCGACGCGTTCGGCGCCGTCTTCGCTGATCGGGGCAATTTCGGATGAGGCTTCGCCCTCGCCATTCACCGGCTCGCCTTCGCGGCGGTTGCGACGGCCACCACGACGACCGCGGCGGCGACGGCGGCGTTCGCCCTCGTCACCGGCAGGTGCGGCGCCATTGGCCTCGATCGGCCCGGTTTCAGTCTCTTCGTCACCCTCGGGCTCATCGCCCTCGGGCGCCGCGGCAATTGCAGCTTCGCCAGCTTCGGCGGGTTGCGCCTGCGGACGCGGCGGACGATCGCCACGCTCGTCGCGATCACGACCGCCACGACGGCGGCGCCGACGGCGGCCACCACGTTCGCCATTCTCGTCGGCGCGCGGTTCGCGGGCCTCGCGGGTTTCCCCGCTCGATTCCACGACCGCTTCTTCTTCCTCATCCTCGACGACATCGGCGTCATCGACTTCGTCGATCGCCTGGGTGTCGACACGGATGTGCGACGGCGGCGGGAGATCGCCGGTCGAGATGCGGGGCTCGCCCTTCTCGATGACGAAATGCTGCGGGCCGACATGGTCGTCGGCGACGATGGTGATCGACAGGCCGTGCTTCAGCTCAAGCGTGGCGAGCGTGCCGCGCTTGCCATTGAGAATGTAGAGCGCGACGTCGACCGGCACCTTGACGTTGATCGACTGGCCCGGGCGTTTCATCACGTTGTCTTCGACATTGCGCATGACCATCAGCGCGACGCTTTCGACCGAGCGGACGAGGCCCGTGCCCTGGCAGGTCGGACACTTGTGGGTCGAGCTTTCGACGACACCGAAGCGGATGCGCTGGCGGCTCATTTCCATCAGGCCGAAATGGCTGATGCGGCCGACCTGGATGCGGGCGCGATCGTCCTTAAGCGCGTCCTTGAGCCGGCGCTCGACCGCCCGGTTGGAGCGGTTCTCGATCATGTCGATGAAGTCGATGACGATGAGGCCGGCGAGATCGCGCAGGCGCAACTGGCGTGCCACTTCGTCGGCAGCTTCGAGGTTGGTCTGGAGCGCCGTGTCCTCGATGTTGTGCTCCTTGGTGGAGCGGCCCGAGTTCACGTCGATCGAAACAAGGGCTTCGGTCGGGTTGATGACGAGGTAGCCGCCGGAAGGCAGGGTCACCTGCGGCGAGAACATCTGGTCGAGCTGACCCTCGACGTTGAACTTCGCAAAAAGCGGCTGGTCGTCCTTGTACACAACCACGTTCTTGGCGTGGCTCGGCATGATCATCCGCATGAAGTCTTTGGCTTCGCGGAAGGCATCTTCGCCGGCGATATGGAGCTCGTCGATCTCCTTGGAATAAAGATCGCGGATGGTCCGCTTGATCAGCGAACCTTCCTCATAGACGAGGCAGGGCGCGGTGGATTTGAGGGTGAGCGTGCGGACGCTCTCCCACAGCCGCTGCAGGTACTCGAAGTCACGCTTGACCTCGGCTTTGGTGCGCGAGGCGCCGGCGGTCCTGAGGATAATCCCCTGGCCCTGCGGCACTTCGAGGTCGCCCACGATGTCCTTCAAACGCTTGCGGTCGGCGGCGTTGGTGATTTTGCGCGAAATGCCGCCGCCACGGGCGGTGTTGGGCATCAGCACCGAATAGCGGCCGGCGAGGCTGAGATAGGTGGTGAGGGCGGCGCCTTTGTTGCCGCGCTCTTCCTTGACGACCTGCACCAGCATCACCTGCCGGCGCTTGATCACTTCCTGGATCTTGTAGGCGTGGCGGCGCGGGGCGCGCTTGCGGCGCTCACGGCTTTCCTCGAGCACGTCGGCGCTGCCGCCGAGCGACTCCACCGGCTCATTGCTGGCAGGGGCCTGCTCGATGTGGCTGGGCTCGTCTGCTTCGTCTTCGGCAGTTACGGGCGACTGCGGGTCGGCCTCGGCACGGGCCTCGGTCGGGGCATTGTCGGTCTGCTCGTCGGCATCGTCAGCGGCGCCGTCAGATGCCAGTTCGGAGATGGAGTCGGGCTGGGACGCCGAAGCTGCGGCGCGCTCGGGCTGATCGTGCTCGTCCTCGTCGTCCTCTTCCTCGGCGCGCATCAGTGCTTCGCGGTCGGCGACGGGGATCTGGTAGTAGTCGGGATGGATTTCGCTGAAGGCCAGGAAGCCGTGGCGGTTGCCGCCATACTCGATGAAGGCCGCCTGCAGCGAGGGCTCTACCCGCGTGACCTTGGCAAGGTAGATATTGCCACGCAGTTGGCGGCGGCTCTGGGATTCAAAATCGAATTCTTCGAGTTTGTTGCCGTTAGTGACGACGATCCGTGTTTCTTCCGGGTGGGTGCCATCCACCAGCATTCTTTTGGTAGCCATAAACAGTTGCTCCGGGCCGTCGCGCACCAACACTCCGGACCCGGCAAGCCGGGCTCCTCTGTGTGGCGCGATGCGCGGCCGATGGGTTGAGTGAGAGTGCGCCAACGGCGCATCGGGACAGTACGAGGCGGTCAACCAGCGGGCGAGCAATGACAAATGCGCAAGCGGAGAAGTGCTTTGCGTCAGGCTTTGTCGACCCTGTGGTCATCCGACCTCTTCCTAAATGGCGGCCGGGACCGGCGCGCCGCTCGGCCCGATAAACGGGGCCGAAAACTCGTCGAGGCGGTGAAATGTGCCGCATCCGGGACTCGCAGAAAACCGCGCAAGTCCCTCTGTCTTCGTGATTTCCGGGAACGGCCAAGCCGAACTTCCACCGGGCGTGAAGACAGTCCGCCTCGCTCATGCCTGTATGTCCATTGGGCCTGATTGGCAATCGAAAACTCCGGCGGTAACGAAACCATGAGGTTAAGGCCGTACTCCGGAGGCCTTCGCAGCGGCTTTCGGACCCGAGCGCCGCAGAATCGCCTAAACACTGAGGTCTCTTCGCTTCAGCCGATCTGGGGAGCGCCAGCTACTTGTTCAATAATCCAGTGTCCGCGCGGGTTCTCCGCGGAGCACTTGCCGTTGTTTTTGCGCTCTTTTCGCTTGTCTTCGTGGCCGTACCGGTCGCGGCGCAGGACGAATTGCCCGACGTCGTCGCCGCGCGCGTCAGCACCACTCCGGAGCGGGCGCGGCTGATCGTCGACCTTTCCGCCGTCACCGAATTTGCCATTGCTTCGATTGCCGACCCCGACCGCATTGCGGTCGACGTCAGGGCCGACACCGTTCCGACGATCGCAGCGCAAGCCGTCGCGGGGCAGGGGATCGTCGCGAGTTTTACCACCGCCATGGCGGCGGAGGGCCGGGTGCGGGTCGAGATGGTGCTGACCAGCCCGGCGGTGGTGCAGCAGGCCTATCTGCTCGATGCCGTGGGTGACCAGCCGGCCCGTCTGGTGGTCGATCTGGTGACCACGACGCCGCAGGATTTTGCGGCGCGGGCGGCGGCCGACCTCGGCAATTCGATCGATCGCGTGGTGCCGGACACCATAACGGCCTCGATCGAACCGTCGAGCGAATTCCGGTCGGTTGAAGCGCCCAGCGCGGAAGTCGCTGCAGCTCCGGCGGCAGACACCCCGGCGGCCGAAAGCCGGCCGCTCATCGTGCTCGATCCGGGCCACGGCGGCGTCGACAACGGCGCGAGTGCGCCCAGCGGCGTGCACGAGAAGGACATCACGCTCGCCTTTGCACTGCAGCTGCGTGACCTGCTCGTTGCATCGGGGAAGTTCGACGTGGCGCTGACCCGGGACGACGACACCTATCTGACGCTCAACGAACGGGTCGACGCGGCGCGGCAGAACAAGGCGGATCTGCTGATCAGCCTTCACGCCGACACGTTCCAGGAAGCCGATATCCGCGGTGCCAGCATCTACACGCGGGACGAGCGGGCGGCCGATATCCTCGACAAGGTGCTGTCCGCGGGTGAGACGCGGTCGGACGTCGTGGCGGGATACGTCCCGCCCGACGCGAAGCCGGCCGTGGTCAATATCCTCGTCGATCTGATGCGCCGGCAGGTGCGGCAGCAGGCCTATCTCGCGGCCGGGGATATCGTGAAGGCGATGGAGCCGTCGGTGACGCTGCGGCGGTTTCCGGTCCGGCAGGCGGATTTCTTCGTGCTGCAGGCGCCTGAAATACCCTCGATGCTGATCGAGTTGGGCTTCATGAGCAATTCCGCCGACATCCAGAACCTCGAAAGCCAGCAATGGCGCGACAAGGTGGTCGGCGCGATTGCCAAGGGCGTCGAGGGCTACTTCACCGCCCTGCACGCCGCTCGATAGTGACTTTGCCGCAACGCTGGACGATGCGGCAAAGCTCGGCGGCGTACACAAGGGCGTTTCTGTCCATACTTCCGCCCTTGTCTGCTATGATTCACGCTGTATTCGGCGCGCTCACTGCGCCGGTGGCGATTCATCGGTATGGTGTAGATGTTCCGAATTCTTGGCTGGCTGTTCGGCTTCGGCGTGTTCTGTGCGCTGGCTGGCGTGGCCGTTGGCATTGTCTACCTGAATCAGGTCTCCGCAAGCCTGCCGGACTATACTGTCCTCAAGGACTATCAGCCGCCGGTGACGACGCGCGTCCATGCCGCGGACGGCACGCTGCTCGCCGAATATGCACATGAGCGGCGGCTGTTTCAGCCGATCGAGACCATCCCGCCGAGGCTGCTGCAGGCCTTCCTCGCAGCCGAGGACAAGGATTTCTACCACCACAACGGTATTGCCCTCGACGGCGTGATCCGTGCGCTGCGCGACAACATCGTGGCGCGCATCGATGGCAACTCCGCCATCCAGGGGGGCGGCTCGACCATCACCCAGCAGGTGGCCAAGAACTTCCTCCTCACCTCCGAGCAGACCTGGGACCGCAAGATCCAGGAAGCGATCCTGTCGGTGCGCATCGAGAGCACGTTCTCGAAGGAGAAAATCCTCGAGCTCTACGTCAACGAGATCTTCCTCGGGCTCAATTCGTATGGCGTGGCGGCGGCGGCACTCAACTATTTCGACAAGGCGCTCTACCAGCTCTCGCTGAGCGAGATGGCTTATATTGCGGGCCTGCCGAAGGGGCCCAACAACTACCACCCGTTCCGTCATCCCGAGGCGGCCATCGAACGCCGCAACTACGTGCTCGATCGCATGGCGGAGGACGGCTACATCACGGCCGAGGAGCGCGATACCGCCAAGGCGGACTCGCTCAACGTCGTGCCGCGCCAGTCGGGCAGCCAGCAATATTCAGCCGAATATTTCACCGAGGAAGTCCGCCGCAGCCTCAATACGCTCTACGGCGAAGACCAGCTGTATGGCGGCGGGCTCAGTGTTCGCACGACGCTCGAGCCGAAGCTGCAGGAATTTGCCCGCCGCTCGCTGATGGACGGGCTGATCGAGTTCGACCATGGCAAGGGTTTCCGCGGACCGGTGGCCAGCGTCGATATCGCTGGCGATTGGGGTCCGGCGGTTGCCACCATCAAGGCGCTGCGCGACGTGCCCGAGTGGACGCTGGCCGTGGTGCTGCAG
>JBKJTB010000071.1:0-8244 GCA_046594305.1 Devosia sp.
CATTGCCGTCGAACGCCATATGATCCGCGCCACCCTCGAGCCGCGCATGAATCTCGTAGCTGTTGGCCGGCGTCCCCTCGACTGTCGCCGTCAGATGGAGCGGTGTTCTATCGTCGAGGATCGCAACATCGCCGAGCCCGAGTTGCGCATTCATCAGCGCCGGGCTTTCCGAATTGAGCTCGAGCGTCGCCGCAATCGGTGCCACCAGTGCCTTGGCGATACCGCCGCCCAGTTGCGCCACGATCTTGGTGTCGGCGGTGCCGAGCCGCCCTGTCGCATTGAGTGTCTGCCCGCCATCGCCGGTCGGCGGATCGAGCTGGATATCGAGCGTCGCCGGCAGCGAGCGATGGAGGAATTCCGCAATCGCCGGTGGCGTGCCGATATTGGCCAGCAGCGCTGCGACGATTGGCGCGCCGTCCGAAATTTTCACCGATCCGTTGCCCGACAGCTCGGGCTTCAGCAGCGTGCCGAACGCCGTCAGCCGCGCATCGATCGCGGCTCCGCCGAGGTCCGCCGCCGCAAGCTTCGACAGCTCCAGCACGCCGCCTTCCCAGTTCGCGCTGGCCGCAAGCTCGCTCCCCGTCAGCCCGAACAGCACCGCCTTGCTGGCACTGAGATTGACGCTGCCCTTGGGGAACGTCGCACCAAAGCTGCCATTGCCCGCAACGTCGGGCAGCAGCGCCGCAATCGCCTCGCTCTCCTCCTGCCCCAGCGTCGTGAAATGCACGTCGAGCTTCAGTTCGCGCTGCGTGCCAAAGCCGATCGCCGCATCGAACCCCTGGTTGATCCCCGCCACCGTCAGCGTGCCCGCCGACAGCGTCAGCGTATCGCTCGACAGCGCCAGATCGGCCGCCAGCGAGCCCTGCATGTTGAACAGCGGATTGCCCTCGGGCGGCTTGCGCCACAGCGCCGCCAGCCGGTCGAGCTGCTGGCTGTTGAGCGTTAGCCCGCCCGCAAAAATCGGATGCCCGTCGACCACGCTGAGATTGCCCGTCAGCCCAACCTTGGTGCCGCCCGGCAGCGAGGCCCCGAAGCTCTTGATCGTCCAGGTCTTGGCATCGGTCGCCGCATCGAGCCGCAAATCGCGCAGCGACACACCGCGCAGATTCAGTTCGGTGATGTCGAGCCCGATGGTCCCCGGAATACCCGGGATCAGCGGCAGCGGCGTCTCGCCAAGCAGCCGCACCAGTTCATAGGGCGGGTCCGTCAACTCCTTGGTCGCATCGCGCGGCGGCAGCGCGATCACCGCGCCTGAGAGCACTGCGTTGAACGCCATGTCCTTGCCGAGCTTCAGCTCGGCCGCCCCAAGCAGTCGCGTCGCCGCGCGGTTCTCGTCCGGCAGCAGCGTGTATTCCGACAGCAGCACGCGGTCGGCCACCGCCTCGACCTTGCCCTCGAGCAGCAGATCGCCGCGTCCAGCATCGACAATGTCGCCCTCTTTCGGTCGCGGCGGCGGCCGGCGATAGCTGAGGTCGCCGGTGAACTTCGGCGCCGCCCCCGTCTGCAACGAGCCGCTCGCCTCGAGCGTGAAACTGCGATCGTCCGGCTGGAGGTTCAGCGACAGCGTCGTCGCGCCCGCCTCGTCGAGCTTGCCGGTCGACACCCGCATCGCATAAACGGCGCCGTCAAGAGTACCGCTGCCCTGGAACGCGAACGGCCCCTTGATCGCGTCGAGCCGCAGTTCGCCGCTGATCCCATCGGCCACATAGGTCGCGTCCGACCGCGCGTCGGTCAACTGCAACCGGCCCGCGACAATCTCCGCATTGGCGATCGACACGTTCGACTGCGTCGCCTCGGGCGCCAGCGCAAAGCCCGAATCGACCGCGCCATCCGCTCCGATGGCCACCACCACCACCGGGTGATCGAGTTCGAGCCGCGTCACGCGGTAGCGGTCCGACAGGAAGTCGAGCAGCGAGAACTCCGCCTCGACCTTCTCGACCTGCATCGCCGGCGATGCCTCGGGCCCGACCCGCACTTTGGTGAACGACAGCACCGGCTGCGGCAGCAGCGTCAGGGAAATGTCGCCGGTGATCGCCACGTCCGTGCCGAACGCCTGCGTCGCCATCGCCTCCAGCCGGCCGCGATAGTCGCCCCACTGGATGAAGCGCGGAACGAGAAAAGCCCCGCCGATGGCGAGGATCACGATGAACCCGATGATGACGAAGAGGCGATTCAGCACTGGCCCGGCATTTCCCCCAACAGGGACTGAGTTTAGGCAACCCACTCTCCCGCGTCACCCCTGCCAATGGCTTGCGTCCACGGCGGAATTTGGACCCATAACGGGCAAATCTGCGGTCTCTCGGCATGGCGCGGGGCCGCCCGGACGCCTATATTCGGCCCGAGAACAAAAAGAGATTCGTCAAGCTCGCGCTGCTGCCGCTTTCCGACTGCTCCAGCGCGAAAAGGAAGATATGTCAGCCGCCGCACCCCTGAGGCCTAACAATCCCATTACGTCGCAGCTCAATCGCGGCGGTCCGGACTTCCTCGCCGGCCTCAACGAGGAACAACGCGACGCCGTGCTGTCGACCGAGGGCCCGCTGCTCGTCCTCGCCGGTGCTGGTACGGGCAAGACCCGCGTCCTCACCACCCGCATTGCCCACATCATGACCACCGGCCGCGCCCGCGGTTCCGAAATCCTGTCGGTGACTTTTACCAACAAGGCCGCCCGCGAGATGAAGGAGCGCATCGGCAAGCTCGTCGGCTCCACCGTCGAAGGCATGCCGTGGCTCGGCACGTTTCATTCGATCGGTGCCAGAATTCTCCGCCGGCATGCCGAGCTCGTCGGCCTCAAATCCGATTTCACCATCCTCGATGTCGACGACCAGGTCCGCCTCATCAAGCAGCTGCTCGAGGCCGAGAACATCGACGAGAAGCGCTGGCCCGCACGCCAGTTCGCCGGCATGATGGACAATTGGAAGAACCGCGGTCTCCTGCCGAAGGACGTGACCGCCGGTGAATCGGGCAGCTACGCCAACGGCCGCGGCAAGCAGCTCTATGCCGACTACCAGGCCCGCCTCAAATCGCTGAACGCCGTCGATTTCGGCGACCTGCTGCTCGAAAACATCCGCCTGTTCCGCGAGCAGCCGGACGTCCTCGCCGAGTACCACCGCCGCTTCAAATACATCCTTGTCGACGAGTACCAGGACAGTAACGTCGCCCAGTACCTCTGGCTGCGCCTTCTCGCGCAGGGCAAGCCCGCGAGCGAAGCCAACGTCTGCGTCGTCGGCGACGACGACCAGTCGATCTATGGCTGGCGCGGCGCCGAGGTCGACAACATCCTGCGCTTCGAGAAGGATTTTCCGGGCGCAAAACTCATCAAGCTCGAGCGCAACTACCGCTCGACCAGCAACATCCTCCGCACCGCCTCCCACCTCATCGCCCACAACGAGTCCCGCCTCGGCAAGACGCTCCAGACCGACGTAGGCGAGGAGGGAGAGAAAGTCGGCGTCACCCAGGTCTGGGACAGCGAGGAGGAAGCCCGCCAGATCGGCGAGGAGATCGAACAGCTCCAGCGCAAGGAGTCTGCCCTCAACGACATCGCCATCCTCGTCCGCGCCTCCTACCAGATGCGCGAGTTCGAAGAGCGGTTCATCACGCTCGGACTCAACTATCGCGTCATCGGCGGACCGTGCTTCTATGAGCGCCTCGAAATCCGCGACGCCCTCGCCTATCTCCGCCTCGTCTTCAACCAGGCCGACGACCTCGCCTTCGAGCGCATCGTCAACACCCCCAAGCGCGGCATCGGCGATAGCACCGTCCGCCAGCTCTACGAAACCGCCCGCGCCACCGAACGTGCACTGTTCAGCGCCACGCGCCTCCTCGTCGAAACCGAGGATCTGAAACCCAAGCAGCGCTCCGTGCTGCGCGACCTCGTCGCCCAGTTCGACAACTGGGCCGAACTCGCGCGCACCATGCCGCACGCCGATCTCGCCCAGCAGATCCTCGACGATTCCGGCTACACCGCGATGTGGCAGAACGACAAATCGCCCGACAGCCCCGGCCGCCTCGAAAATTTGAAGGAGCTCGTCAACTCGATGGCCGAGTTCGAAACCCTCGGCGGCTTCCTCGAGCACATCAGCCTCGTCATGGACCGCGACACCGGCGAGGCCGACGACGCCGTCTCTATAATGACGCTCCACTCGGCCAAGGGCCTCGAGTTCGACACCGTGTTCCTCCCCGGCTGGGAAGAAGGCCTGTTCCCCAGCCAGCGCACCATGGACGAATCCGGCCGCGCCGGCCTCGAGGAAGAACGCCGCCTCGCCTATGTCGGCATCACCCGCGCCCGCAAACGCGCCCGCATCTCGATGGCCCAGAACCGCCGCACCCACGGCCTCTGGCAATCCGCCATCCCCTCGCGCTTCATCGACGAACTCCCCGCCGAAGCCGTCGAGGTCAAGGACACCGGCTCCGGCTACGGCGGCTACAATTACGGCGGCCGTTCATCGAGCCGCTTCTCCATGGCCGACCCCTTCGACAGCGTCTACGAAACCCCCGGCTGGCAACGCGCGAGAGCGCAATCGAAGGACCGGAAAGGCCCGGGGCCACTGACGATCGACGGCGACCTCACCGCTCGCTCAACCGACAATGGCCGCGCCAGCAAATACAGCGTCGGTGAAAGAGTGTTCCACCTGAAGTTCGGCTACGGCCGGATCGAGTCGATTGAGGGGAATAAGCTCAGCATCGACTTCGAAAAGGCGGGCAAGAAGAAGGTGCTCGATAGCTTTGTGAATAGTGGCTATTCGAAAATCTGATGATGCGCACCATCTCTGCACAAAACAATGCCAACGTCGGCATTCTCGTAAGCAGGGCTGACATATTCTACCTCCAACTCGTAAGTATTTCGCCCGATCTGCGTTATGCACTTAAGGATGATGTGCTAGCTATTCGGTAGTTGTTTCTCCAGAGACGGAGGCCTCTACTGACGTCAGCCTTTTTGACGAGTCGGGAGGCTCTAGATGAGCATTGCGCGACCAGCTACTTCCTATCGAGCATACTTTAATCGTAATCGGGTTCTATACGTACTTCACGGTGACACGGACGAGGGCGAGATGATTGCCCGGGCATTCGGCGAGCAGGGCTTCATGACGTCGACATCATCGTCCGTCGAAGGGCTCGCGCGTCTTGTGCAATTGCACGCACCTGACGTCGTGCTTGTCGATCTGGATCTGCTCATTAACGAGGACCGCGATATCGTCGGCAGCCTTCGGGCCATGGCGTTCGGCATTCGCATCTTCGCTCTCACCGACGACCATCCATTGGCCGCCAACATTGTGCGTGTCGTCCGGTCTGGCGCGCTTTCTGTCTTTGTTCAGCCGTACCAGATGACGGAGATGGTCCTTGCGGTCGCCAACGAACTCCGCGGCGACCTTCGCGCGGTGGACAAGGCGCGGCCAGACGGTCGTGGGCGGGACCGGCAGCCTTACGCAACGTGAAACGGAGGTTCTGCGCCGGGTCACGGACGGCGAAACCAACAAGGAGGTGGGGATCGCTTTGGGTATTTCGCCAAGGACGGTCGAAGTCCATCGATCCTCCGCCATGCGGAAACTTGGGGCCAAGAACACCGCGCAGCTCGTGCGAATTGCGCTCGCGGGGTGAGCACGGTCGCATCGAATACGCAGGGCTCCATTAACCGCGCATCCACGCCGTCCCCACTTCAGATCAAATCCCACGCGCATTTGCTCTAATCCTCGCCGGACAGCGGCGAGGATAACACCCATGGACGTTAATGCGATCGGCATGCCGACCAACCGGCCGACACAGGCGCAGCCCAGCACGCCCGCGCCGGAAGCCAAGAACTACGTCGGCAATTCCGACCTCGCTAAGGTGAACACCGCGAAATCCACGCTACCCGAAGGCGTCGGCACCAGACTCGACAAAACCACCTGAGCGTCCGCTTGCCTACCCCGCGAACTTCTCGGCGATCTGATCGAAGAACCCGTCGGCCAATGCCTCGAAGCGCTTCCGGTCGATCACGATCCTGGCGCCGATCCCGATCCCGGTGATCGACTTGGCGGCATCGTATTTGATCGTGCTGTCCTTGCTCATGATGCCGTCGTTTTCGAGCAGCGACGCGGCCAGCATCCGCACCTCGTTGAGTGCGTTGCCGTCCTTGCCTTCCTTCCCGCGCAGCCGGTGCATGAAGTAATGGTCGAGCGCGAGCACCATCGTATTGAAGAACTCCGGCGCGAAGGCGTCGATGTCCCTGCCCGCCTTCCTGGCCAGCGCGTCATAGAGTTTTAGCTGCCGCTCCGCCCGCTTCCGGCAGGCCATGATGAAATCCAGCGAATAGGTAGCTCGTCCGAGCATCTCAAATCCCCATGCGTTGCGGAAGATTAACTGACTGGCTGATGTCGCGCGAGACTTTGCCGTTTCGACACTCACACACGCCTCACCCCTGCGGTGTCGCCACTTCCTTCTCCGGCCGGACCCGGCCCAATTGCCGCTCGCGGAAAATGATGAACAGCGCCGAGCCGATGACGATCAGCCCGCCCACCAGCACCTGCCACGTCGGCACGTCGCCGAAGGCGAAGAAGCCGATGGCGACCGAAAAGATCAGTGAGGTGTATTCGAACGGCGCCACCACGCTCATGTCGGCGTGGCGATAGCTCTCGGTCAAAAGGATCTGGGCGATGCCGCCGCAGATCCCGGCTACCACCAGATAGACCAGCACCAGCGGCGACGGCATCACCCAGCCGAACGGCAGCGTGCCGAGCGAAATGATCGACGACGAGATCGAGAAGTAGAACACGATTGTCGCCGACTTCTCGGTGTGGACGAGTTTTCGCACCTGCACCATGGCGATCGCCGCGAACAGGCACGCGAGCATCGCCGAGCCCACGCCGATCGCCGCGGCCTGGTCGACGCCGCTCGACAGCAGCGTCAGCCGCGGCCAGCTGATGATCACCACGCCGATGAACCCCAGCACCACCGCAGTCCAGCGATAGAGCCGCACCACCTCGTCCATGAACAGCGCGCTGATCACCACGATGATCAGCGGCGTCGCATAATTGAGTGTGATCGCTTCGGGGAATGGCAGCTTGGTCAGCGCATAAAAGCCGAACAGCATGCCACCCGTGCCCGCCAGCCCGCGCGCCAGGTGCCGCAGCGGAAATTTGGTCTTGACCCCCTCGCGCAGCTCACGGCGCCAGGCGAGGAACACCACCACCGGAATGATCGCAAAGAACGACCGGAAAAACGCCAGTTCTCCCGCCGGTATGCCCTGCGCCGCCTTCAGCAGCGCCGCCATCGCCAGAAACACGATCACCGACGCGACCTTGAACGCGATTCCAGTCAGGGTGTTGGTCGGGGCGGCGGTCACGGCTTGATCAGGCCGCCATGATAGTCGAGCGCATAGGCCTCGACGCCCTCCACCGTGATCGTCTCCCTTCCGGCGAAGTGTGCGACGTCACCCGTCGATGCGTCACGGTAGACGCCGTGTGGTCCGCGCCACTCCCAGCCGCCGAGGAATCTGCCTTCGGCATACATCGCACTCAGCGCCGTCTTGATCGTCGCTCCGGCCCGTGCTGCATCGATCAGGTCCGGCCGCGTGATGTAGCCATAATAGTTCATCGCCCACACCGGTTGGCCCTCGAGCCACACAATCTCCTGTCCGATGAAATCGGTGCCGCCGAAATACGAGTCGCGATAGCTCCAGGGGCCGTCCGCAAAGGTCAGATCATGCGACCCTGCCCGGCTCGCCTCTGCCCGCGTCCCATCGCCCACATAGGTCTGCCGCTTCGCGCGGACGACGAACCGATTCAATTCACCCAGATTGATCATCGGATTTGCATAGGCCTCGCCGCCAGGCGGAGCAACAACACTTCCAGCCTAGGCACGACACCTTCCACCCACTGCGTCATCCACCACCCACGGTGTCATCCCGCGAGGCGGGGATCCAGGAATCACACGCGCCGGTGGTGCAGGACTGGATTCCCGCCTGCGCGGAATGACGCGTGGGGGCATGAAAACGTCGCGTTCAGGAACCAAAAGTTTCGCCCGGAGACGCCTGAGAACACAGGCATCTCCAGCGTTATTTCTCCGACTTATCCACGGTACTTCCGAGCTGTGCTATAGTCCCCTCAGTTCCATCGCGTGGACGGGGTCGACGCGAACGATGCGGTGGAACAAGCGGGTGGGGGACGGTTCGCGCCTCCCCTGGGCCGTGCGGTGGCGCACTGGGTGAATGCCTAGCCCGATCGCGCACGTGATCCTGAAATCCCGCGCCCCGAGGCGCTTGCGTCTCTA
>JBKJTB010000233.1:0-10748 GCA_046594305.1 Devosia sp.
GGGGGAGGGACCCGGCACCAGCTGCCCATTGGCGATCAACTTTTCCCTGAGGGCCGCGTATCCGGCCGGGAAGGTGCCGCTGGCCGCCCGCCGGGCTGTGGAGCCGGCGAACACCAAGAAGCCATCGTCGGTCTCCTGGCCCGTCGCTGAGGCTCCGGCTGTGGCGAAGGTGAAGACAGGGCTCCCAAGCCCCGGCGAGACGTCCGCGGCGCCCTGTTGGGCCGCCTGTGGCCTTTGCCGGCGCCGAAACAGGTCGCACCCCAGTATCGGCAGCACCAGGGCGGCGTTTTCGACGAACGTGTCCATATCGGCGCGGTCCGCTTCGGGAAGGCGTTGAAAGTCTGGATGGGTGTCGTTGGTGAGGGCGACTGAGCCGGCCTCCTGCGTGAGTTTGATCAGTCGGCTCTCGAGATATCGAACATGCCCCCTTGGTCAGCATCTCGTCGGAACTGACGAGGAACACCACCCGGTCAAAGAAGTCCTTGCTCTCGCTGCGGAGGTGAATACGCATTCGAGCTGCGATGTCGTCGGCTTCCCCGATATAGGCCAGCACGCCGTCGATTTGATCCGGATCGGGCCCGAGAAGGATGTACACGCCGGTGCGGGACGCCTCAGGTCGGCGCAGCAGCTCGGGCAGCCGGCCTCTGGGCGCCGCCAGGGCCTTGCCGTTCCAGTTGCCGACATCGGCGACCACAATCCCGTGCGGCAGGCCATCGGCCAGGAAGAGCCGCACGGTTCGCCCGGCGCGTCGCACATCGGGCACATCTGCTCGGTTATCGTTCATGCCGCCATCAAAGCTGAGCCGGGTGAACAAATCCCTATTTGGGATAATCCTGAAACAGGATCAGCTTCTCGCGCTCATCGTCCTCTCCAGCGGCCGACATGGGCAAGTCGATCCACTCTCCCCAACATCAGAAGCTGCGCGAGCTGCTCGTTGCGGCGCGCAAGAAGGCCAAGCTGACCCAGGCGGAGGTCGCCGAACAGCTTGGCCGTCCGCAGTCGTTTGTGGCAAAGTACGAGGGCGGGGAGCGGCGGTTGGATGTGATTGAGTTCATGCTGGTCGCGAGCGTACTCGGTGCGGACCCGGCCAAGCTTATGCGCAAGCTTCTGGTGTGAGGCGATCGACGGTTCGGCCACCTGAGGCAAAGGCGACCCAGGTCGCAAAAACCACGCTGCTATTTGTAACGCACAATCAATGGGTTAGGACGACCGGCAACGCGGTCGTCTGTCCGCGTGTCTGTCCGCAGCAGATTGGCGCCTGACAGGCCCAGGAACAGCCACTCGTGTCCTGTCTCCCTCTCCGCCACTTCCGCCATCGCCGTGATGCTCGAAAATGCTGCTAACCCGCCGTAGCAGCGCGGGTTTTGCGCAGGGGTTCCAGGGGCTTGGCGGATAGTCACGGAGCCTCTTTCCGCCGGTAGCAGCAGAAGTGCCGGAAGTCCGGGCGACACACGCTTCAACGTACCGTCTGTCCGATCGTCTGTCCGGAAATCAACCTGACGGACTGTTAGTGCGAGGGAAGCGACAGTGCCGTCGCCCGAAGGAAAGGCGTTGTGCGCTATCCGACCCGCGGCCCCAGCGCTGCGCAAGTCGGTGCACTCGTTGTGTTGTCCCACAGCTCAACGCTCAGGCTGCGCTATGATTTTGATATCCCCGAACTTGACGACTTCCGACAGTTCGGTGGGAACATCTTCGAATTTCACAACGCGGCTGATCAGTGGGGCGAGGCTCAGCACCCTATCCGCGATCATCTGCGCAGCACGCCGATGGGTGTGGGGGTTGAGGTACGCAGCCTCGAGGCGAACTTCGCGGACCAAAAGGTCGAATGGTTCGATCGGTACAGTCATGCCCTTTGCCATGACCCCGAACAGGACAACAGCGCCTCCTTTGCGGACCGCGGCCAGCGAGTAGCCTAAAGTGTCAGGCACCCCTGCGCATTCGAACGCTACATCGACACCGTGGGGTGCAATCGCTTTGATGGCCGCCGCGAAATCGACCTTGGTCGGATCGATGACGTGGCTGGCGCCTAGCGTCTTTGCCAACTGGCGGCGTGGCGCCTGCCGCGTGGCCAAAATGATCTCGCCGGCCCCTGCAAGAACCGCCAGTTGCACCATCAACAGGCCGATGACTCCACCGCCCAGCACCGCGACGCTATCACCAATTTTGATGCGACCAACATCAAGACCATGGAGGCAGCACGCCAGTGGCTCTGAGAATGCGCCGTGTAGCGGGTCAAGGTCCGGGGGAAGGATAATGGCTTGCGCTTCCGGCACGAGGGCAAAGTCAGCAAAACCCCCATCGCGCGTCACGCCGATCGACTGCAGCGAGGCACACAGGTTTACACGTCCCGCTCGGCAGGCCACGCACTTCCCGCATGCGATGTTGGGATCGGCAGTTACTCGGTCACCGACTTTTAGAGTGCTCACAGCGGAGCCCGCTGCTTCGACAATTCCGCAGAACTCATGTCCAAGAGTCACTGGCAACGCTGTCGGATACTCGCCGCGGAACATATGTCGGTCGGAACCACAGATGCCGGCGGCCTCGATTCGCACCAGCACGTCGTTGGGGCCGACCTCTGGCCGTGCCACAGACACCGCTTCCATCCGACCTGCAGCGAAGAGTCGTGCAGCTTTCATGGCGTCAAGCAAAAGCTGGTATAGCTTTTCATCTTCTGCCTCCCAGTACGCGCGGTCTCGTGCACCACCGTTCTACTGTTGCACTTGACCGCCGGCGAATCTGGCCACCATCAGCGAGCCCAGAATAATCGCCCCGTAGATGGCTTGAATCCAAAATGAGGGCACTTGCGCGAGCGTCAATACGTTTTGAACCACACCGAGCAGGAGGACGCCGGTCAACGCGCCGAACATTGTGCCTTTACCTCCATCGAGGGAAATGCCGCCGATGACGGCTGCGGCGAAGACCGTGAAGATCAGGCCGTTTCCCTGGTTAGCGCTTATGGCGCCAACGTACCCGGTGATTGCTAGCCCACCGACCGCGGCCAACATGCCAGCGAGCACGTAGACGCCCCAGATCACCCTTTCAACCCGGATGCCCGCCGCACGAGCCGCCTCAGGATTGCCGCCGATAGCGTAGAGGGCACGACCCAGGCGGTGGTAGCGGAGGACCAGCGCGGCGATGAGGAACGCGAGGGCGGCCAGCCATACGGCTAGCGGCAGTGACAGGACAGTGACCTCCATCAAGCCGTAGAACGCGTCAGGAAGGTCGAAGAGCGTCCGGCCGCTGGTGGCGCCCACCAGCATACCGCGCACGATAATGAGCATTGCGAGAGTGACGATGAAAGCATTGAGCCTCAGACCGACGACGAGAAAGCCGTTGATGAAACCGATAATGCCACCGACCGCTATGACCACGATAATACCGATGACCGGATCCCATTCCATTCCGAAGCCGAACTTGGCTGCTGGCACCACCACCATCGCGCCGATGGCTGGGGCAAAGCCGTAGATCGACTCCAGCGACAGATCGAACTTGCCAGTGATGATGATCAGCGACTCGGCCAGCACGATGAGCGCCAGTGCGGCCGACGAGGTGAGGATGGTGTTGATGTTGTTAGGATTGAGAAACACTGGGCTAATCAAGCTACCGACGATGACGAGCGCCACCAAGGCCGGCAGCAGCGCTAGATCCCGCAAGCGCGCGATTGCCACTCGCCCAAGCGTGGCAGGGGGCCGGATATTGCTCCCGGCGGGTGTTGTGTCTTGGCTCGTCACGCTGCTATCCCCTCGATTGACGCGACGAGAGCGTTGTCGCTCCAGCCGGCCTTGTGTTCGGCGACCACCCTACCGTGACGCATCACCAGTACCCGGTCGCATGTTCTCAAATCTTCAAGCTCGCCGCTGACCACAAGGATCGCCTTACCCTCGCGCCGCATGGTCTCGACGACACGCAACAGCGCCTCCTTGGATTTCACGTCGACGCCGGCAGTCGGGTCGATGAGCACAAGCACCGATGGTTCGCTGGCAAGTGCACGACCAAAGACAACCTTCTGCTGGTTGCCGCCCGAGAGGCTCGACACGGGCTGCTCCGGTCCCTCGGTGACGACACCTAGGCGCGCGATGGCATCCTCGGTCACGGCCGCCCGACGCTTTGGCGAGATGAAGCCTAGGGGCCCGAGCTTGCCGGCAATGGTCATCGTCGTGTTGTCGGCGACCGACTGGTCGAGAACAAGGCCCTCGATGTGCCGGCTCTTGGGCACGCAGCCAACGCCGAGCGCCAGTGCCGCCGGCACGCTGCCCGAGCGCAGCGATGCACCGTTGATGTTGATCGAGCCTGCGGTGTAGGCACCGAGCCCAGCAATCGCTTCGGCGACACCTAGGCGGCCGCTGCTTGTGGCGCCGGAAATCCCGATGACCTCGCCGCGACGGATGTCGAAGCTCACTTCTTTGAAATCGTCGCCCGCAATTCGCTTCACCCGTAGGGCAACCGGCGCATCGGCGGGGACGACGCGGCCTGCTGCATCCGCGAAGCCGAAACTTACCTGCTCACCTGTCATCGCCTCAATCAGTCGATCTTTGGGAAGATCGGCGACTGGCGCAGATATGATATGGCGCGCATCGCGCAGCACCGTTACCTGCTGGCAGATCTCATATACCTCCTGGAGGTGGTGCGAAATGAACAGGAACGTTACACCCTGCGCTTGCAGCTCACGGATGCGGTTAAAGAGCCGCTTGATTTCGTCGCCGTCGAGCTGAGCAGTTGGCTCGTCGAGGATGATGAAGCGGGCGCCGTAGGAAAGGGCCCGTGCGATCTCGACCAACTGGCGTTCCTCGACCTTGAGGTTGCCGGCGCGCATGTCCTGGGGAACATTAACGTTCCAGCGATCGAGCACTTCCTGCGCGCTCCGTTCCAGGGTCGACCAACTGATTAGCCCACTCTTGAGGGGCTGGTGATTGATGAAGAGATTTTCGCCAACGGTTAGGTCGGGAATGATTGTCGAGTGCTGATAGACGCAGGCAACATGCTGACGCCAGCCCTCGCGATCGGTTACCGGCGGAGCGGACTGGCCCCCGAAGCGGACCTCGCCGGTATCGGGCGTGCGCAGACCGGTGAGGATACCCACGAGTGTGGACTTGCCAGCGCCGTTTCGCCCCACCAGAGCGTGCGACTCTCCTGGCATGACCCGGATATGCGCATTGCTCAACGCGATCGTGGCACCATAGCGCTTCGACACGTCGATGGCTTCGACTATTGGCACAGCATTTATTGATGAGCGCGCTTCCGCGCGCCCATCCATATTGATGCCTGAAGTCATGGTGATCCCCAGGCCTTTAGAGGTTGCCCCAGAACGTTTTGTCGTCGACGTTCTCCCTAGTCACCAGCGGCGCGGCCAGCTGGTCCTCGAGCACGCCTGGGGCGACTTCGACGATCGTGCTGTCATGATCCGTTGGACCTGCAGCGAAGGTTTTCCCCTCAATCGCCTCCTTGAGATATTTTAGCCCATACTTGGCATAGAGGTCGGCAGGCTGAGACACCGTCGCATCTATTTCACCGTTGCGGATAGCCTCGAACTCCTGCGGGATGCCGTCGTTCGAAACGATTACGATGTGTCCTGCTTGGCCGGCCGGATGCAGCAGGCCGCGGCGCTTTAGCGTCTGCAGCGTCGGCGCGAGGAACACGCCACCGGCGTGCATGTAAATAGCCTTGAGATCTGGCGTCGAGTTGAGAACGGTTTCCAGACCAGCAGCGGCATCTTCACCCGACCAAGCCTTGGTCGGAATCTCAAGCACCTTCAACTTCGGATAGTTCTTGGCGATGCAGTCGCGGAAACCGTTTCCACGGTCACGCCCATTGATGGACGCTTGGTCGCCCATGATCTGCACCACCGGACCTTCCGGGACGTTGTCGCCGATGAATTTGCAGGCCTTTTCGCCATAGGCGACATTGTTGGCGCGGACGACGATGGCGACAGGGCCAGTGTCTGGAGCCACATCCACCGCAACAACCAGCGCCTTGCCAGCTGCGGCCGTCTCGAGCACCGTTTTAGCGGCGGACGTGTCGAACGGAGAAAAGATGATTCCGTTTGCGCCAAGCGTCAGGGCATTCTTCACACCCGTGATCTGCTTGGCAGTATCGAATTCAGAATTGTAAGGCTGCAAGAGATCGATGCCCTGGGCCTTGGCCTCCGCCTCGATGTATTTCGCGTAGGCCGTCCAGAACGGCGAAGTCAGCGTCGTAAGGTCAACCGCGACCTTGGGCACCGCCTGCGCTAGCGCCGGCGCCGTCATAGCGGTTGCGGCCATTAGAACCGTAGCCAGCGTGGCGGTCAGTGTGAGTAGTCTATTCATCTAGTCCTCCCTGGTTGATTGGTACGTTCCGTACACTCGTGGCACGGGACGTAGGCACGTCTTCACGGTCGCGTCGGCAACTCCTCTGGCGGACGCGACAAGAATTCGTCGAGACTGGTCTTTAGGTGCACCCGCATCGCCTCAAGCGTTGCAGGAATGTCCCTGGCGCGCAAAGCGGTGATGATCTCAAGATGCTGACTCTTCAGCCGTTGGGCGTCGTAGCGCGCCAGCGAGTAGTTGCGGATCGTTTGGGTCTGACGGATGGCGATCCGATGCCAACCGCTAATCAGACCGTTGGCGGCCAACGAGACGATCAACTCATGAAATTCGCGATCGAGGCGGATAGACTCTGTTAGGCCTGCGGTCGTTTGCCTCGCGACCTCGATCATTTGGGCGTCGTAGTTGCTTTGGATGCGGTCCAGAAACTCGGACGTTACTCGTCGCCCAACGATGCCAGCCTCAGCCGCATGGCACTCAAGCAAGAGCCGTGCAGCATAAGTCTGCTCCATGTCCTCACGGGTGAATCGCCGGACTGCTGCTCCGCGCCGAGACTCCCCTTCCACGAGCCCTTCGCGTTCGAGACGGTTGAGCGCTTCCTTAACGGGGGTCTGACTGACCTCGAGCCGGTTGGCCAACTCATCAGGGAGTAGACGTTGTCCGGCCGGAAGGCGCCCCGAGACGATCTGCTCCTGCAACTCCTGATAAGCCTGTTCGGCAAGGGTCGGACGACGTGGCTTCATATACCGAGACTAGACATCTCAGGTTTCCAACATCAAGAACAAAATTTTTTATCTGGACTGCGCCGTACCACTCTGCCATCTCATGTCTCATGGTGCAAAATGGCGCTCATGAATTCGAAACGGACCCGCGACTACTGCTCCTTCACGACAGCGACAATGTGCTCGTCGTTCGAGCACGTCTGCGGGCCGGTGAGACCGTGCACGTTTCCGGGCAGGCCGTGAAAGTGCCTGCCGATGTGCCGCTCGGCCACAAGGTGGCCCGCCTTGATATCGCGCCCGGTACGAAGGTGCTGAAGTACGGTGCGCCGATCGGTTCGGCGACCATCCTCATTCGTGCGGGCGAGCACGCGCACGTCCACAACATCAAGAGCGACTACACGCCCACTTACAGCCTAGCTGGTGAGGAAGCGCGCTATGGGGAGCCGCAATGAGCATGCAGGGATATCTTCGCGCCGACGGCCGCAAGGGCATCCGAAATACTGTAGTGGTAGGCTACCTTGTCGAATGTGCTCACCACGTCGCGCGGGAGGTCGCCATGCCTTTCCGTGACCGCGACGTTCACGTCATCGGCTTTCCTGGCTGCTATCCCAACTCGTACGCCGAGACCATGATGGAGCGGCTATGCACACATCCCAACGTTGGCGCCGTGCTATTGGTGTCGCTCGGTTGTGAGAGCTTCAATAAGTACAAGCTTGCCCACCTTATCAAAGAGAGCGGACGCGCCGTCCACACGATTGTCATCCAAGCGGCCGGTGGAACGCGCAAGTCGATCGCCGAGGGTCAGGCGTTCATCGCCGAGCAGCGCGCGGTGCTCGACGAATTGGAAACCGTGCCAATGGACGTCAGCGAGCTGGTTATCGGCACCGTATGCGGCGGCTCGGACGGAACTTCGGGGATCACCGGCAATCCTGCCGCCGGGCGCGCCTTCGACTTACTTGTAGAGGCCGGCGCGGCATGCATCTTTGAGGAGACGGGTGAGCTCATCGGCTGCGAACACATTATGGCAGCTCGTGCCATCACCCCAGCGCTCGGTCTCGAACTCGAGGCCAGCGTCGCCAAGGCAGCGAAGTACTATGCCACCCTAGGCTATGGCTCGTTCGCCGCCGGCAACGCCGAGGGTGGCCTTACCACCATCGAAGAGAAATCGATGGGCGCTTATGCCAAATCCGGCGCGTCGCCGATCAGCGGTCTCATCAAGCCCGGCGACATTCCCCCTCGAGGCGGGCTCTATTTGCTCGACGTAGTGCCCGACGGTGAGGTTCGATGGGGTTTCCCCAATATCAACGACAATGCGGAGATCGCCGAGCTTATCGCATGCGGTAGCCACGCTGTGCTGTTCGTCACCGGGCGTGGCTCAGTCGTGGGTTCTGCAATTTCGCCGGTGATCAAGATCTGCGCGAACCCCGAAACCTACCGTCGCATGGCCGACGACATGGACGTCGATGCTGGTCGCATCATCGACGGGGGCGCAACGCTCGACGAAGTCGGAAGGGAAATCCGAGACCTGGTGCTGGGCCTTGGCGCGGGCGGCAGGACCAAGTCGGAGGAACTGGGCCATCAGGAGTTCGTTCTGACATATAAGACCTTCGCGCCGATCGGTCCCTCCTGCTTGCCTGGAGGTTAGGCGCCGTGGTGGTCGACCTGGCTGACCGCCTTGAAGGTTGCTACACAGGCGTTGTGCATGACGTAATGCGTGCCATGGGGCTTCACGACTTCACGCTGCCGCCAGACCTTCGGCCAATTCTGCCCCATCGAGCAATGGCCGGACCGGCCTTCACGGTCGAAGGAATTGTCGTCGAGAATGCCGATCCACATGAGACCCTGCTGGCGTGGACGGGGCTGCTGTCACAGGCTCCATCGGGCTCGATCTGGGTGTCACAGCCCAATGATAGGGTCGTCGCGCACATGGGGGAACTCTCGGCCGAGACGCTGAAGAACAAGGGCGTACGCGGCTGCATCGTTGACGGCTTCATACGCGACGTAAGTTTCTTGCTCGATATCGGCTTCCAGACATGGTGCAGGGGATTCACTCCGCGCGACATCGTCGGTCACTGGCTGCCAAAGGCGGTCCAGGTGCCGGTGACGATCGGCGCCGTCAAGATCTCCTCTGGGGACTATTTGGTTGGCGACCGAGACGGATTGATCCGGGTGCCACAGGCATTGGCCGCTGAGGTGGTGGAAAAGGCTCAATCCGCAATGGCAACAGAAAGTCTCGTTCGCAAAGCCATCCTCTCTGGCACCGACCCCCAGCAGGCGTACCTCAAGTTCGGAAAATTCTGACCGCTGGCGCGGCGCAAGGGGACGGGCGGGCCAAAAGATCCGAGACACACTTTACGACAAACATGAAGCGCCCCGCTCCGGTGTAAATCAGCCGCCTTCAGGGCCGCGACATGATCTCGGCACTCGTCCGTCTTGGCGTCCTTCGCCGATAAAACGTCGGTCTTCAACCGTTTCTCCAGTGCACCGCTGAAGAAGCCGCGCACACTATGCGGCTGCCAGTCGTGACCTCGATGATCTCGGCCACAAATGCGCCATTTGGACGCCGAAGCAAGAACAATGTTCTGCTTAGTGTCAGGCTTCACAACCTGCTTCTTGGCGGTACCAGAGTTGACGGTCTTGGTGGGCTTTGTTGGCCATTGTTCGCCTCCTTGTCGATGAGCCGGGCGGAATTGTCTGGCTTCACTGAAAGGGCCCAGGGGTGACCCGGGCGAACGAGACCAACACATGCCTGGCCTTGCGGGGTTGTCCAGTGCTTGTACTAACCGACATCGATCGGCCTCAACGAAGGCCGTCGTTGTAAAGGGGATCTGTCCGACCTCTTTGGCGTCCGCTTGTCCACATAGGTGCGGGCCGCGGCAGTGGCTGCGGTTCGCGTTAGCGAAAGCAGCCATTCACTCATTTGAAGGCAAGCCTTTAGAGAGAAGCCGGGCGCTTGGTTGGCGCCGGCTCAACTTCGGCCTCAGCTTCTGAGTGCGGCCACATGGTAGCGGCGCTCACCGGACTCTGCGTCCTTCTCCGACACGACATCGATCTTCAGCCGCTTCTTGAGCGCGCCGGACATAAAGCCTCGAACACTGTGCGGCTGCCAATCGGTTGCCTCGATGATCTCGGCAATTGAGGCACCGCTCGGTCGCCGAAGCAGGGCGAGAACCGCGTCTTGCTTGCTAACTTTGGCTCCTTTCGGTGTTCCCTTCTTCGTTCCGCTTGGTTTGCGAGCGCGAGCGGCGGTGGTCTTGGTCGGCTTCTTGGCCATGGTGGTCATCCTTGTCGAATGGGCCGAAGCGGAAGTGCTCGGCTTCAATGACAAGCGCCCGGAGTTGGTCCGGGCGAGGCGAGGGCAACACATGCTTGCCGGCGCGAGATTGTCCAACGGTTCCGGTCATCGGGCTCGCACCACGGTTAGCGAGTGCTGTCGGTCTCGCGGTTGCGATCGGCGAATACCCGCGATCCGATTTGCGGGATTCTCGGCGTCCGGATTGTCCCGCGATAGGTGGTGGCCGCGGCAGGGCCGCGATTGCCCCCACCATCGCGGGACGCGCGGATTGGGTCGTATAGTCCGAATAAATCTCATAGCTGCTTGGACTGCGCGCTGGGGCCGACCCTCATAGCACTCATAGCCGGGAGACCCACCCGCCTCATCGTTCTCGGTGGGGTGGGGATGTGGATGCAAGACACCTTGGCTTCGAACCGGGACGGTGTGGCA
>JBKJTB010000398.1:0-5874 GCA_046594305.1 Devosia sp.
AGATGTCGCGCAGCAGCGCTTCGAGGTCGTCGTAGGGAATGCGTGTGGTCATGCGGTGATCTTCGGCCAGGTGTCGGAGAGCCGGTATCCCGCGGGCCACGGGTCGGATGGGTCGAACATCTCGATGCGCGTGCCCAAAATCCAGGCGCGGCCGGAGATCGATGGGATGATCGCGGGGCGGCCGCCGAGCGTTGTGTCCGCTTCGATGCGGCCGAGGAATTCGGAGCCGATGATCGAGCGCGCGCGATAGCGGTCGCCGACCTGCATCTCGCCCTTGGCCCGCATCACCGCCATGCGCGCCGACACGCCCGTGCCGGTCGGCGAGCGGTCGATCTTGCCGGGCTGGATGGCGACGGCATTCGCGGCGGTCAGCAGCCCGTCGCGCCGTTCCACTGGCATCGCGATCTGGCAGAACGAGAAATGCGTCCACTCGGGATTGGTCGGGTGCGTGAAGCCAAGCTGTTCGTTGGCCGCACGGGTGATGCGGATGCCGGTCTCGGCGAGCTCACGCGCCTCGTCGGGCGCGATGGAGAAGCCGAGGGACGGCGCATCGACGATGACAAAACTGTCGCCGCCATAAGCTGTGTCGACAGTCAACGTGCCGAGCCCCGCAACCTCGAGTTTCGCGCCGAGCTTGTCGGCAAAGCTCGGGACATTGGTGACGGTGATCCGCTCGGCCTTGCCGTCGCGGCACTGCGCGACGATCTCGACGAGGCCGCCCGGAGCTTCGAGTGTGAGCCGGGTTTCGGGCTCGGTCATCGGCACGATGCCGGTATCGAGCAGCACGGTCGCCACGCAGATCGAGTTCGACCCTGACATTGGCGGCGTGTCCTCAGGCTCCATGATGATGAAGCCCATCTGCGCCTTCGGGTTCTTCGGCGGCACCAGCAGGTTCACGTGCCGGAACACGCCGCCGCGCGGCTCGTTGAGGACGAAATTGCGGAGGCCCTGGTCGCGCGCGATGAAGCGCGACTGTTCCCACAGCGTGTCGCCGGGCGGCGGCGCGACACCACCGACGATCACATCGCCCACCTCGCCTTCGGCGTGGCACGAGACGATGTGGATGGAGCGCGTACTCCTCATGCGATGACCTCGACCGGCTGGCCCAGCACCTCGAACTTCGGCGCGATGCCGAGGCCCGGCGCGTCGCTGGCGGTCATGAAGCCGTTGTCGCGGACGGGCGCGCCATCCGCGATGGAGACGGTGACGTAGGAGTTGAAGTCGGTCGCGGTGAAGCAGAATTTCTGCGGCGTCGAGCGGGCGAGATGCGCGATGGTGGCGGTGACGATATCGCCGCCCCAGGTGTCTTCGATGGTCATGGGGATACCCGACGACACGCAGAGATCGCGCATCTGGCGCGCCTTGGTCAGGCCGCCGACCTTGCTGATCTTGAGGTTGATGACGTCGAACGCATCCTCACTGATGCCCTTCACCAGATCGCCGACCGTGCCGATGTTTTCGTCGAGCACGAAGGGCAGCGAGGTGCGGCGGCGGATCGACACCGACTCCTCGTAGCTGACGCACGGCTGCTCGATGTAGACGTCGAGATCGGCCACGGCGTTCACGACGCGCGCCGCGTCCGCCATGGTCCAGCCGGTGTTGGCGTCGGCGACGAGGATGTCGCTGTCCGCGAGGATGGCGCGGCAGGCGCGGATGCGCTTGATGTCGTCATTGGGATCGCGGCGGACCTTGAGCTGGAATTTCGTGTAGCCCTCGGCGCGATAGCCCGCGATCTTCTGCGCCATCACGGAGGAATCTTCCTGGCTGATGGCGCGATAGAGCGCCACCTTGTCCTGCGCCGCGCCCCCCAGCAGCTTGTATACCGGCAGTCCCGCGACCTTGCCGAGAATATCCCAGCACGCGATGTCGATCGGCGCCTTCACATAGGGGTGACCGCGCAGCACCGCGTCCATGTGATGGTTGAGCGGCCAGAGGTCGGTCGGATCGAAGCCGATGAGCTTTGGCGCAATCTCCTCGATGCCGGCGCGGACGCCCTTGGCGTAGGACGGCAGGTATGCCGACCCCAGCGGGCAGCATTCAGCGTAGCCGGTGATGCCGGCATCGGTCTCGACCGCGACCACCGTCGAGTCGAACACCTCCATGAAGTTGCCGCCACTCCAATTGTAGCGGCCCTCGCGGAGCGGGAGGTCGACCTGGTAGACTTTTATGGCAGTGATTTTCATGGATGTTGTTCCTGCGCGTTCAAAGCAACCACAGTGTCATTCCCGCGAAGGCGGGACCCATCTGGACCCTTGCGCGAGAGGTGGGGTGGGTCCCCGCTTTCGCGGGGATGACATCCGGGAGGTTGCGAGCTTCTGTCATGTCCGAGTCACAGCAACGAAAACCCATGCGCAAACGGATCGCGGTCGTCGATAGTGATGGTGTTGAGCCCGGTCTGACGCGCCCAGCCGGCGATTGAGGGGACGATGCCGTCATAGGCGCCGACCTTCACAGCCCTCTCGACGCGGCCGTTGAACACCGAGCCGATGATCGATTCATGGTTGAACGCGTCGCCGACCTTGAGTTTGCCGCGGCCGAACCACTGCGCCATGCGCGCCGAGGTGCCGGTGCCGCAGGGCGAGCGGTCGATGGCCTTGTCGCCGTAGAACACGGCGTTGCGGGCGGTGTTCTCCGGCTTCGTTGGCTTGCCGGTCCACAGGATATGGGTGCAGCCGCGGATGTTGTCGTTCTCGGGATGGATGAACTCGTAGCGCTCGTTCATTGCCGTACGTAGAGCGGGACTCCAGCGCAGCAGATCGCCGACCGACACATCGGCGATGTCCGAGAAATTCTCCTGCGGGTCGACGATGCAGTAGAAATTGCCTCCATAGGCGACGTCGACTTTGAGCTTGCCGAGGCCAGGCGCATCGATCTCGAGATCGCGCGAATGGAGGAAGCTCGGCACGTTGGTGATGCGGACGGTGTCGACATACTCGCCATCCATCGTGTACTCGGCGACCACCTTGCCTGCCGGCACATCGAGATTGACGACGCCCGGAGTCTTGGGGGCCATCAGCCCATTCTCGATCGCCATCGTGACCGTGCCGATGGTGCCGTGGCCGCACATGTAGAGACAGCCCGAGGTTTCGATGAAGAGGATCGCGATGTCGCAATCGTCGCGCGTCGGCGGATAGAGGATCGAGCCGCTCATCACGTCGTGGCCGCGCGGCTCGAACATCAGGCCCTGGCGGATCCAGTCGTGATTGGCGAGGAAATCGGCGCGCCGCTCCATCATCGAATTGCCCTTGAGCAGCGGGCCGCCGCCGGCGACGAGGCGCACCGGATTGCCGCAGGTGTGGCCGTCGATGCAGGTGAAGATGTGGCGTGCCATTGGTGTCTCAGAAGCGCTGGGGCGAGAAGGGTGACATGTCGATCGGCTGCGTGGCACCGGTCAACAGATTGGCGACGAGCTTGCCCGTACCCGCCGATTGCGTCAGGCCGAGGTGGCCGTGGCCGAAAGCATAGACGATGTTACGCGAGCGGCGCGAGAAACCGATCGCCGGCAGCGAGTCCGGTAGCGACGGGCGAAACCCCATCCACTGCTTGCCGCCTGATATGACCAGCCCCGGCATGAAGCGCGCGGCCTTCTGCAGCATCGCGTCGGCGCGCTTGAAATTGGGCGGCAGCTTGAGGCCGCCGAGCTCAACCGCGCCGCCGACGCGGATGCCGGTGGCGAGCGGCGTGACGACGAACGCGTGGCCGCCAAAGAACAGTTGCCGCTTGAGGTCGAAGCTGTAGCCGGGGAGGGTGGTGTTGTAGCCGCGTTCGGTCTCGAGCGGGATGTCGTCGCCGAGCGGTGACGTTAGGCGGTGCGACCAGGCGCCGCCCGCGACGACGACCTGCTTGGCGCGGATGGCGGAGCCGTCGCCGAGTTCGACGATGACGCCATCGTCCTGTGGGCGAAGCTGAGTGACTTCGCCCTTGCGGAAAGTGGCTCCGCGCTCCATCGCGGCCCGGGCGACAGCGACGGCATAGTCATACGGATCCGACACCGTCTGCCATTTCGGGATGAACGTCCCGGCGACGATCTTGGGCGACAGGCCGGGCTGCAATTCGGCGAGTTCGGCGCCGCGCACGTGGTGGAACTCGATGCCTTCCGCCGCCTTCGCCGCGTCGTCCCTGGCCGAGCCGCGCAGTTCGTTTTCGCTCTCATAGAGCTCGAGGATGCCGTCGGAGCGGATCATGCCGCCGAGCCCGGCATTGGCAATCAGCGACTCTGCCTCGGCACGCGCCACGCGCATCAGCGCGCTCTGTGCCCGGATGCCGGCGGCGACGCGATCGGGCCAGCCCGCTCGCCAGAAGCGCAGCAGCCACGGCGTGATCTGCGGCAGATATTCCGGCCTTATGGTCAACGGCCCGAGCGGGTCGCTGAGCCATTTGGGCAGCTTGCCGAGCACCCCCGAACTCGCCATCGGGATCACGTCCGAAAACGCGAACGCACCGGCATTGCCACGGCTGGTTTCCTCGGCAATCCCCTTGCGGTCGATCAGAACGACGTTGCGCCCCGCCTCCTGCAACTTGAAGGCGGTGCAGATGCCGATGATGCCGGCGCCGACGATGGCGACGTCGATCCTGGTCTCGGCCAAATCAGGCGGCCTTGGCGAACTTCGGACGGGTCGCGAGCGCCTGGTTGACCAGCGTCTCAATCCTCTTGCGCTCTTCGCCGACCAGCGGCAGGCGCGGCGGGCGCACCCATTCCTTGCCTTCGCCGGCGATCTGGTTGGCAAGCTTGATGTACTGCACGAGCTTGACCGCCACATCGAGGTGGAGGAGCGGCATGAACCAGCGGTAGAGTTCGAGCGCCTCGGCCGTCTTGCCCGTCGTTGCGAGCCGGTACATCTCGACCGATTCCCGCGGAAACGTGTTGGTGAGGCCCGACACCCAGCCGACAGCGCCGAACAGCACGTTCTCGAGCATCAGGTCGTCGACGCCGCAGATGATTTCGAAGCGGTCGCCGAGGAGGTTGATCATGTCGGTGATGCGGCGGCTGTCGTGGCTCGATTCCTTGACCGCGACGATGTTCTTTTCGTCCGCCAAGGCGGCGAAGGATTCGGGCAGGAGGTCGAGCTTATAGGCCGGGCGGTTGTTGTAGATCATGATCGGCAGATCGACGGCACGGGCCAGCGTGCGGAAGTGGTGCTCGCCTTCGCGCGCATCCTGCTGGTAGACCATCGTCGGCAGCGTCATCAGGCCCACGGCACCGGCCGCCTTCATGCGCTTGGCCGACGCGATGGCGAGGTCCGTCGTGTATTCGGCGACGCCGGCGATGATCGGGGCGCGGCCGTTGACTGTGGCAACCGCGTTGCGGACCACGGCTTCCTTTTCGTCGAGCGAGAGCGACGAGTTCTCGCCCAGCGTGCCCAGCATCACGAAGCCGTTGACGCCGGCCGAGAGGCTGCTTTCGATATGGCGGGAGGTCGCTTCGTGGTCGATCGCGCCGCCCTCTTTCATTTCAGTCATCAGGGCGGGGATCACGCCGTGAAAGATGGAGGTCATTTTCGTCAGTCCTATTGAAGTTGCGAGGAGGGTGGATCAGGTGCCGAGATATGCTTGGACGATCGATGGATCGGCGCTGAGTTTGGACGCTTCGCCCTGCAAGCGAATGACACCGCTTTCGAGGACGTAACCATAGTGGGCGAGCTTGAGCGCCAGCCGTGCATTCTGCTCGACGAGGAGGATGGTGGTGCCGGCCTCGTTGAGCCGCTTCACGATCATCATGGTTTCGAGCACGAGCTTTGGCGCGAGGCCCATCGAGGGCTCGTCGAGCAGCATGATCTTTGGGCCGTGCATCAGCGCGCGGCCGATGGCGAGCATCTGCTGCTCGCGTCCCGACAGCGTCCCCGCGCGCTGCGCGAGCCTCTCGCGCAGGCGCGG
>JBKJTB010000058.1:0-16921 GCA_046594305.1 Devosia sp.
GATCCACGGTGCACTGCATATTCTTCTGCGCTCCGGCAACCTGCAGCTGTTTGCTCTAATCGTCGCGCACGGCATTCTGCGGCCAGTCCATCCAGACCAAATTGGTCGCGGAAAGCCGTTCACCCACGCCGACCGGCGCAGCGGCGACGAGCACTTTGACGCGCGCCTCTTCGACAACCTCAGGCGACGCCGGAGCTGACGGATCCGCAGGAACTTCGCCGCCTCGCGTCGCGAGATAGGCCGCCAATCCGCCGGCCATCAATGCCACCAGCAGAAGCAGAATTCGCGACATTCTCATCGGCACACTCCACTGAACTCGGACCGAACGCGATCACAATTACCGGCCGATCATGGCCCCGAAGGGTCAAAGTTTGGTTAACCGATGCTTTGCATTTACGGTTAACCGAACCTTGTTCCAGTGCAGGATGCGAATGAGCCGCCACTAGCCGCCGATAAGCTGTTTGAAAATGGGCGTGTCCGGGTAAACAAGGATCGCCGCGATCGCGAGGCTGATGCCGTAAGGCACGCCGGATTTGGGGTTGTGCAGCCGGTCGATCCATTTGTGCGTGGCGAGCCAGTCCGGCAGGGGATAGCGACGGAACCAGAGGATCATCAGGGTCAGCGCACCGCCCAGGAGTGCTGCGTAGATCAGATATTGCAGCATGAAGCTGAAGCCGACCCACAGCGTGCTGGCGGAAACCAGCTTGGCATCCCCTCCACCGATCCAGCCGAAGGCAAAGAATGCGAACGCCACAGCGAGAACGATGGCAGCGGCAGCCGCTGCCATTCCGATCTCGCTCCAGCCGAGTTGAAGCATCAGGGCAAGCGCCAGGTAGGTCAGTGCCACGAGCGCAACCAGCCAGTTGGCGATGCGCATGGTCAGAAGATCCGACGATGCGGCGTACGCCATCAGTACCGGGAATATGAAGAGCGCGAGGGTGGCGAGCATGGATGCATCCGGGCGGCGAGGGCCGGAGTGCGTCACGCCTCGTAGCCGGTGCGATTGTCGAGCGTCGTGGTTAACAAAGCGGAAACACGAAGGGGAGCCACGCGGCTCCCCCTCACTTGGGCGTTGGGTGAGACGACGCTCCGGTTAGGGAACGGTCGCGGTGTTGAGCTTGCCGCTGATCCGGCCGAAGAGGTCGGAAAGCGAACCACCGAGCGTGGTAGCGGCAGCAATGATGCCCACGGCGATGAGCGCGGCGATAAGGCCGTACTCGATCGCGGTCGCACCGGATTCATCAGAGACGAAACGAGCGAAAGTTTTCATTTATATCCAGACTCCTTGCACATTGTTTCCGTCCGGCTTGCTGCCAGATCTTCTTGTTATGGTCCGGCGTGAACGCCGGATTTTGCCAAACAAAAGGGGGCCTACCGGCCCCCTTTCGGTAAAGGGTTGTCATCTCGCGAAGAGATCGTTCGTCGGTTGACCCTTACGGGACAGTCGCCGTGTTAAGCTTGCCGCTGATGCGGCCGAACAGGGACGAAAGCGAGCCACCAAGGGTGGTAGCGGCGGCGATAATGCCGACAGCGATGAGCGCGGCAATCAGGCCATACTCAATCGCGGTCGCGCCAGACTCGTCGTTAGCGAAACGAGCGACAATGTTCATTTCCAGGCTCCTTGCACACGTCATCTGCTTGCGCAGTTCATCCGGCGCCTCACGCGTCGAATTAGTTGGAAAACCTAGTCCGCACGGGTTGAGATTGCGTTAATCGAGTGCCCCCGAACCACTGGCAACTCGCCTGCCTGCAAGGTTGGAATCCAATTCCTTTCGACGACTGTTGCAATTGTACGCAGCGCCCGCTGATCTGTCCCGTAGCCCTTCGGAGAACGCAAAATGCAAAGTGGCAAGCATTGTTCTTCGCTATTTGTTCACCATTCTGGATGAAACTGCGGTCTTGAGAGTATCAAGTTCCGGGTATCGCGATGTCCATTATGCGTTCGATTGCCGCCCTCGCCCTCGGGCTTCTATTGGCGGGCCCTGCCCTCGCGGAAACGAGCGATCCGATCAGCGTCAAGGTCAACATGGCCCGCATTCTGCGGATCAGCGCGCCGGCCGCGACCGTGATCATCGGTAATCCCGGCGTTGCCGACATAACCATTCAGGATCCGCAGACTCTGGTCCTCACCGGCCGCAGCTATGGCCAGACCAACCTCATCATCCTCGATGCCGCGGGCAACCCAATTGCCGACACTATCGTGTCCGTCGTCCAGGCGCAGACAGACCTTGTCACCGTCTATTTGGGCACGGCGCGTACCACTCTCGCCTGCGAGCCTGTGTGCCAACCCACGATCATGCTGGGTGACGACAGCGCCTTCAGCACCGACACCTTCCAGTCTTCGACGATCGTCAAGCAGGCCGCTGAGTCGGGTCAGTAACGACGCGCTAACCATCCGGCTCGCGATGATGCGAATCCGCGTGCCTCTCCTAACGTCTGGTTAGCAAGGCCTGCCTAGTGTGCAGACGTTGCAACGATCGACGGTTCCATGTCACCGCGGCCGACACTCCTTCGCCGACTGATCTCCCCCGTGGTGTCCCGCGGACGAGCTTTTGCGCGCGATGACCGCGGCGTCACGGCAATCGAATTCGGCATTCTCGCGCTGCCGTTCTTCACCATCATTTTCGCGATCCTCGAAACGACTATGGTGTTCCTCGCTGGCCAGGTGCTCGACAGCGCCGTCGAAGACGCCAGCCGGATGATCAAGACCGGCCGCGCCCAGGCCGCCGGATACAACATGTCGAATTTCCGCACCTTGATGTGCGGCTACACGTTCAACCTGTTCGGCAATTGCGCCGACATCCAGATCAAAGTCGCCAAGATATCGAACTTCACGTCGACCACGACATCGAGCACGGTCCAGACCTGTACGGTGACAACTTGCACCTGGATTCCAGTCACGCCGGATTACGTTCCTGGCGTCGGCCGCGACGTCATTCAGGTCTTCGCATTCTATCGCTGGCCGCTGCTGGTGAACCTACCCTACTTCAATCTCAAGAACCAACCGGACAGCTACCGCCTCATCGGCTCGACGCGCGTCTTCCGCAACGAGCCCTTCTGATGACTGGCAGGATCTCGCAGAACATCGTTCTTGCGGCTCGGCGCCTGCGCCGAAACGACGAGGCCGTGGCTGCCGTCGAGTTTGCTCTCATTGTGCCATTTCTTATCACGCTCTACTTCGGGTCGATCGAAGCGGCAGCGCTCTATACCGTCGACAAGCGCGTCAGCTCGATCTCGTCCACCATCGGCGACCTCGTCGCGCAGTGGGATCCTTCAGACGGCGACTTGGTCACCGCATCGGGCGGTACCTTCACCGACTATTTGAATGCTTCGACGGGCATCATGACGCCTTACTCCACGGCGGGTCTGAAGGTCGTCGTGACCCTGGTTCAGGTGAAGAACGACGGCACCACGAAGGTGTTGTGGAGCAAAGCGAACGCGGCAGGCGCCGTGAAAATCTCGGGCACGGCCTATGCCGATCTCGCCACCGCCAAGGCGCCGCAGATGAACGCCGTCTCGCAGGGCGGCTGCGTCATCGCCGCCGAAGTGACCTACTCCTACTTGCCGGTGCTTGGCCAGGTGTTCAAAGTCGCGCTGAACCTGAAGCACACCAACTACTTCCTGCCGCGCTACGGCAGCACCGCACCGATCGACCTCGACACGACCACCCTCGCGACGGACGCCTGCACAAAGCAGACCTGAGCGCTTGCGAGCCTCACGGACCCATGCCATAGCCAATTCGCACCAGCGAGGCGATGATGTCCGACACCCCTCCCATTCCTGTCTTCGACCTCGGCGGCGTGTTCGTCGATTGGAACCCGATGTACCTGTTCCGCAAGCTCTTCTCCACCGAGGAGGATGCGCAATGGTTTCGCGACAACGTCTACAGCAACGGCTTCAATCTCGAGCTCGACGCCGGCGACAGCTTCAAGGAAGCGATCGTTCGGCTGAGCTCGCGCTTCCCCAAATACTGGCGCGAGATCCAGGCCTACGATCTGCGCTGGAAGGAGACGGTGGGTGAGCTCATCCAGGGGACCATCGACATCCACGACGAGTTGATCGCCGCCGAGATCCCGACCTTCGCCATCACCAATTTCTCCTGGGAGAAATGGTCCAGCTGCCTCGGTGATTGGCCGTTTCTCGAGAAGTTCGATGGCGTCGTCGTCTCGGGACTGGAGCGTTTGGTAAAGCCCGACGCGCGCCTCTATCACCGCTTCTGCGAACGCTACAGTCTCGCACCAGAGGCGTGCGTGTTCATCGACGACAGTGAACCCAACATCGTCTCGGCGCGAAAGTTCGGAATGCAGGGCATCCACTTCACCTCGCCCGAGGAACTGCGCAAGGAACTGATCGCGCTCGGTCTGCCGCTCGCCGTCCAAACTCCAAAGAAAAAGGCCGTCTCGCGCAAGCGAAAATAGCCAGGAGGGCCGACGGCGTGTGAGGACTATTTGGTCCCGTACATGCGGTCGCCGGCATCGCCGAGGCCGGGCACGATATAGCCCTTCTCGTTGAGGTGGCTGTCGATGGCGGCGGTGAACACCGGCACATCCGGGTGCGCCGAGGTGAACTTTGCTATGCCCTCGGGCGCGGCGAGCAGGCAGAGGAAACGGATGTTGTTAGCGCCGCGTTCCTTGAGCTTGTCGATCGCCGCGATCGAGGAGTTGGCCGTCGCCAGCATTGGATCGACGACGATGATCAGCCGGTTATCGAGTTCGCTGGGCGCCTTGAAGTAGTACTCCACCGGCTGCAGCGTCTCGTGGTCGCGATAGATGCCGATATGGGCGACGCGCGCCGCCGGCACGAGGTCGAGCATGCCATCGAGCAGCCCGTTGCCGGCGCGCAGGATCGAGGCGAACACCAGCTTCTTGCCCTTGATGGTGGGGGCATCCATCATGGTCATCGGCGTCTCGATGGGGATCATCTCAAGTTCGAGATCCCGCGTCACCTCGTAGCACATGAGGTGGGCGATCTCGCGCAGCAGCCGCCGAAACCCCGCGATCGAAGTTTCCTTGTCGCGCATGATCGTCAGCTTATGCTGGATCAGCGGGTGATCGATGACAGTGACTTTGGCCATGGGAACCCCGCGTTACAGGAAAGAGTGCCCGTGCCTGCCGGGTGCCAAGCCGAGCCAATGGGCAACACTCTCGCCAATATCCGCAAATGACATGCGGAGTCCAACCGTCCCTGGCGACAGGCTTGGGGAAAAGCAGAGGATAGGCACCTGCTCGCGGGTGTGATCGGTCCCGATCCAGCTCGGATCGTTGCCGTGATCGGCCGTCAGCACCAGCAGATCGTCCGGCTGGAGTTTTGCGATCAGCTCGGGCAGTCGCGCGTCGAACGCCTCGAGCGCCCGCGCGTAGCCGGGAATGTCGCGGCGATGGCCGTACTCCTGGTCGAAATCGACGAAATTGGTCATCACATAGTCGCCGTCGCGCGCCATATCGAGCGCCTCGAGCGTGCGGTCGAACAGCACTATATTGCCGCTGGCCTTGATTTTGTGGGTCACGCCGTGGCCCGCATAGATGTCCGAAATCTTGCCGATGGCGAAGACATGCCGGCCCGCCGCCTTGGCGCGATCGAGCAGCGTCGGTTCCGGCGGCGAGATCGCGAAGTCGCGCCGGTTGCCCGTGCGCTTGAAGGTTTCAGGCGTCTCGCCGGTGAACGGACGAGCGATGACGCGCCCGATCATCAGCGGCTTGGTGAGTGTGAAGGCGGCTTCGCACACATCGTAGAGCCGTTGCAGGCCGAAATGCTCTTCGTGTGCGGCGATCTGAAACACCGAGTCGATCGAGGTGTAGCAGATCGGCTTCTGCGTCCGGATCGACTCCTCGCCGAACTCCTGGATGATCGGCACCCCCGAGGCGTGCTTGTTCCCGAGGATGCCGGGTAGTCCGGTGTTCTCGATCAGCGCTTCCACCAATTCTTCCGGGAACGTCGGGATGGTCTGCGGGAAATAGCCCCAGGCGAAGGGCACCGGCACGCCGGCAATCTCCCAATGGCCGGACGGCGTGTCCTTGCCTTTCGAAACCTCGCGTCCGACGCCCCAGCGTCCACCCTTGGGTTGATCGGTCAGCCCGCGCGGCACCTTGCCGGTCGATAGCTTCGCCGCTGCGCCGAGCCCCATCGCGTCGAGATTAGGCAGCTTGAGGTCGTAGTGCTCGGCGATGTGCCCTAGCGTGTCGGAGCCAAGATCATTGTGTCCGTGGCCATCGTCATAGTCGGTCGCGTCCGGCGCGCCGCCGATGCCAAAACTGTCGAGAATGCAGACAATCGCGCGGGGCATTACGCACTCTCCTTGAAATCGACCCGCTCGGGAATAAGCGGATGCTTCGGCGCAACGTCGCCGAGCGTGTAGGCCGCAATCAGCCGCCGCTCGGCATCGGCCGCGCTCGCTTCGTCGCGGGCATGCAAACGGGCCAGTGGCGTCTCACTATCCAGCTTCGCGTCAAGACCTGCGAGCCGGTCGAACCCCACGGCATGATCGATCTTGTCGGTCGGCATCCGCCGCCCACCACCGAGCGCCACCACCGCCATGCCGACGCCGCGCGTGTCGATCTCGCTCACGGTGCCCGCCTGCGACGCGAACACGTCGCGCACGATCGGCGCCGGTTCGAGGTAGGTGTCCATCTTCTCGACGAAATCCGCCGGTCCGCCGAGCATCGCCACCATCCGCGAGAAATGCTCCTCCGCTTTCCCCGATGACAGGGCCGCATGCACCGCATGGCGCGCATTGCCACTGTACCCGGTCAGCTCCAGCGCCGCCGCGCTCAGCGCCAGCGTTACATCGAGCAGCCGGTGATCGCGATGCTTGCCAGTGAGGAACTCCACCGCGTTGCGGATCTCGAGCGCATTGCCCGCGGCCGTCGCCAGCGGCTCGTTCATGTCGGTAATGAGCGCCGCTGTCTTGGTCCCGGCTCCATTGGCCACGGCGACCAGGCTCTCCGCCAGTTCGCGCGACTTATCCAGCGTCGGCATGAAGGCGCCCGAGCCCGTTTTCACATCGAGGATCAGTGCGCCGAGTCCCGCCGCCAGCTTCTTCGACAGAATCGACGCCGTGATCAGCGACACGTTCTCGACCGTGCCGGTGACGTCACGGATCGAGTAGAGAATCTTGTCGGCCGGCGCGAGATCCGCCGTCTGCCCAATAATGGCGCAGCCGGCTTCCTTGGTGACCTTGCGGAACAAGGCGTTGTCGGGCTGCGTCGCGTAGCCGGGGATCGAATCGAACTTGTCGAGCGTGCCGCCCGTATGTCCGAGCCCGCGCCCCGAGATCATCGGCACGTAGACCCCACACGCGGCAAGGATCGGCGCCAGCATTAGGCTGACATTGTCACCGACGCCGCCGGTCGAATGCTTATCGACCACCGGCCCATCGAGGTCCGACCAGTCGAGCACCGCCCCGGAGTCCCGCATTGCCTCGGTCAGCGCCACGCGCTCGTCGAGATTCATGTTCCGAAAGAACACCGCCATCGCAAACGCCGCCGCCTGCGCCTGGCTCACCGACCCATCTGTCAGTCCGGCAATGAACCGCCCGATCTCGCCGCGTGTGAGAATTTCGCCATCGCGCTTCCGAACGATGACCTCTTGGGGAAGGAAAACCATCTATCACGCCCCGTAGGGCACCCAGACGTTTTTCACCTGCGTGGCGCGGCGCAGGAAGTAGTCGCCTTCGAACTTGGCCTTGTCGCTGAGGTCGTAGTAGAGGCCACGTGAAGTCCAGGTCTGCTTGAGGTTGCCGATCGAGGCTTTCTCGACCATCGCCGATGTCGCCGCGTCGCCGGCGAACCACATCGCGTCGATGCCGTCATGCTCGGCCATGGTCTTGGCGAGGCTGGCCGATGGGCCGGTGACAATGTTGATGACGCCGCTCGGCACGTCCGAGGTTTCAATCACCTGATAGAGGTCGGTCACCGAGAGCGGCGAGCGCTCGGACGGCACCAGCACCACCGGATTGCCCATCGCCAGTGCGGGCGCGAGCAGCGCGATCGAGCCCAGAAGCGGACGGCTCGGTGGGGCGACGATGCCCATGACGCCGATCGGCTCGACCATCGCCACAGCGATCATGCGGACGGGGGGATTGTGCACCGCACCATCATACTTGTCGGCCCAGCCGGCAAAGGCGAACAGCCGCTCGACAGACGCCGCCACTTCCTTCTGTGCCGAGGCCAGCGCCTCGCCGGTCTGCGACCGCAGGCGTTTGGCGAACTCATCGGAACGATACTCCAGATTCTCGGCGAGGAAATAGAGCACCTGGCTGCGGTTGTGCGCCGTTGCCGTGCCCCAACCCAACGCCGCACGGGCCGCTTCCACAGCGTTGCGGATGTCCTTGCGGTTGCCGTCGCCGACTTCGCCTACAGTCTCGCCGCCGGGTCCGAGCACGGGTCGCGAGTAGCCCGAGTCGGGCCGCGCCTGCTTGCCGCCGATATACATCTTGGCCGTCTGGTCGATCCCATCATGATCGTCCAGAGCCACCGGCTTCTCGGACTTCGGCGCGGCGAAGGGCTTAAGTTCCTTCTCCCATTTCGGCTTCAAATAGGCGGCCATACCCTCTTTGCCGCCCTCACGGCCGAAGCCGGATTCCTTGTAGCCGCCGAAGCCCACAGCTGCGTCGAAATTGTTGGTGCCATTGATCCACACGACGCCGGCCTTGAGCTTGGGTGCGATGTCGAGCGCGAGGTTGATATTCTCGCTCCAGATCGTCGCCGCGAGGCCGTACTTGGTGTTGTTGGCAAGCTGCACTGCCTCCTCGGGGGTGCGAAAGCTCATCGCCACCAGCACCGGTCCGAAGATTTCCTCGGCCACCACCGAGCTGGCGGGAGACACTCCGGTGAAGAGAGCCGGCTTCAGGAAACAGCCGCTCTTGGGCAGGTCCATGTCTGGTTCGTAGAGCTGACCGCCCTCGGCGACGCCTTTCTTCACCAGGTCGCGCACGCGCTCGACCTGCACCGGCGCGACCAGCGCCCCAATATCGACGGCCTTGTCGAGCGGATCACCGACACGGAGCGTCGACATACGCTTCTTAAGCTTGGCGATGAAGCGCTCTTCGATCGACTCCTGGATCAGCAGCCGCGAGCCGGCGCAGCACACCTGCCCCTGGTTGAACCAGATGGCGTCCACCAGCCCTTCGATGGCGCTGTCGAGATCGGCATCGTCGAACACGATGTAGGGGGATTTGCCGCCGAGCTCGAGGCTCAGGCCCTTGCCCGACCCGGCCGTCGCTGCACGGATGATCTTGCCGACTTCGGTCGAACCGGTGAAGGCGATCTTGTCGACATCGGGGTGGTTGACGATCGCCGCGCCGGTGTCGCCCTGCCCGGTCACGATGTTGACCACGCCCGGCGGCAGTTTTGCCTTCTCGACGATCTCGGCAAACAGCAGCGCAGTGAGCGAAGTGAACTCGGCTGGCTTCAGCACCACCGTGTTGCCCGCTGCGATCGCTGGAGCGATCTTCCAGGCCAGCATCAGCAGCGGGAAATTCCACGGAATGATCTGCCCGCAGACGCCATAGGGCGCCATGCCCGGCAGCTCGCGGTCGAGATGCTGCGCCCAGCCGGCGTGGTAGTAGAAGTGCCGCGCGACGAGTGGGATATCGATGTCGCGGCTCTCGCGGATCGGCTTGCCATTGTCCATGGTCTCGAGCACGGCGAACAGCCGCGAGTGCTTCTGCACCAGCCGCGCGATGGCGTAGAGATATTTGCCGCGCCCATAGCCCGATAGCGCGCTCCACGCCGGAAACGCCGCGCGCGCCGCCTTCACCGCCTTGTCGACGTCGGCTTCCGTACCGTCGGTTACGTCCGCCAGCTTCTTGCTGGTTGCCGGATTGTCCGAGGCAAAGGTCTTGCCCGGCTTTGTCCATTTGCCGTTGATGAAGTGTCCGAACTTGCCGCCATGGCTCGCCAGCCATGCCAGCGCCGGTTCCGCGCTCTCAGGCGCCGGACCGTAGTCGAGCGATTGGAAGATTTCGGCGATCTTGTTCATGTCGTTTCCTCCCGCGGCCGTCGCTGCCACGTCATCCCGCCGGTCGAGCGGTGGGCGATAATCAGACCATCGGCATCCGGTAGTCGGCCGCATAGTGGCCGGTGAGCGAGTGCTCGAGCTGCCGTTCGATATCGGTCAGCAACGAACTCGCGCCGAAGCGGAAGAGATGCGGCTCGAGCCAGCGGGTGCCTAGCTCTTCCTTCATCAGCGCCATGTAGTCGAGCGCCGTTTTGGCCGAAGCAATGCCGCCCGCCGGCTTGTAGCCGATCTCGATGCCGGTCTCCTCATGGAACCAGCGGATCATGCGAATCATCGCCAGCGACACGGGGAGCGAGGCGTTGACCTTCTCCTTGCCGGTCGAGGTCTTGATGAAATCGGCGCCCGCCAGCATGCAGACCAGCGAGGCCTTTGCGACATTGTTGAGTGTCGCCAGTTCGCCGGTGCCGAGGATGGTCTTGATGTGCGCGTCGCCGCAGGCCTTGCGGAACGCCCTGATCTGGTCGTAGAGCGCCTGCCAGTCGCCGTTGAGCACCATCTGGCGCTCGATAACGATGTCGATTTCCTTGGCGCCTGCCGCCACCGATTCCTCGATCTCGCGCAGTTTGGTGTCCATCGGCGCAAGTCCGTGCGGGAATGCCGTCGACACCGCGGCCACCGGAATGTCAGAACCCTCTAGCGCTTGGACCGCCGTCGCGACGAACGCGTGATAGACGCACACCGCCGCCGGCATGATCTTCAAATCGCCCACGCCGAGCCCGTCGAGAATGTCCTGCCGCACCGGATGGCGCGCCTTGGCGCAGAGCCGTTCGACGCGGCCGGGCGTGTCATCGGAATTGAGCGTCGTCAGATCCATGAGCGTGATGGCGCGTAGCAGCCAGCCGACCTGCCAGTCCTTCTTGACCGTGCGGCGCGTGCCGATGGTCGCGGCGCGCCGCTCCAGCGCCGAGCGGTTCATGCGCACGCGGCCAACCCAGTCGAGATCGAGCGGAAAGCCCGGATTGCGGGCCGGCGGTGCCGCGGATTTCCCGGGCTTGGTCGAACTGTCGACAACTCTCAAACTCATAGCGCCTCCAATAGCGCCGGAATGAGCTTTTTCAGCTTCTCGGCGCCCTGCACGGCCATGGTTTTTGTGTGCTCGTGCGAAATGTTCTCGTCCGACAGTCCCGCGCCCATATTGGTGATCGACGAGCAGGCCCAGACTTTCAGGCCAAGCATGCGCGCGAGGATCACTTCGGGTGCGGTCGACATGCCCACCGCATTGGCGCCGAGGCGGATCGCCATCTGGATTTCGGCGACGGTCTCGAAACTCGGCCCAGAATACCAAAGATAGATGCCCTCCTTCAACGAAATGTCGAGGCGGGCACCTATCGAGTTTGCCAGCGACCTGAGGGCGGGGTCGTAGGCGTTGACCATATTAACGAAGCGCCTGTCGCTCGGTTCCCCAATGAGCGGATTCATCCCGGCGTAGTTGATGTGATCCGAAATCATCATCAGATCGCCAGGCCGCGTACCTTGATCGAGGGAGCCGGCTGAATTGGTCAGCACCAGGGTGTTCGCGCCGAGGTCGGCGAGTGTTTCGAGCGCCACGCGCATCGCGTCGGCGTTGCCGTTCTCGTAGTAGTGCTCGCGCCCGGTCAGCACCGCGACGCGCTTGCCGCCCAGCGTGCCGATCAGCAGATCGCGCCCGTGGCCGCCGACCTTACCGCCGGGAAAGCCCTTGAGCTCGGAATAGGGGATCGCCACGCGGTCGCCGAGCAGATCGCCGATGCTGCCGAGGCCCGAGCCGAGCACCAGTCCCGCGCTGATCGGCGTCGGGCCGGCGATCTTGCGGATCGTCTTTGCAGCCTTGGTCATTTCGGCAAAAACTCCGGCCCGAACGAATAGGGCAGCAATTGCGCGATCGTCTGGTGCAAGGGCTCGCCTTCGACGCCATGCGAAGTCACCACCACATCGGGGTCGGCGAATTCCCGAATCCGCTGCCGGCAGCCGCCGCACGGCGTCACCGGCGTGCTTCCCGGCCCCGTCGTATAGACGCGCTTGATCCGCTTACCGCCGCCCGCGAGCATCGCCGCGATCGCCGAAGGTTCGGCGCAATTGCCGATCGGATAGGCGGCGTTCTCGACATTGCAGCCGACATAGATCCTGCCGTCGTCGGCGAGGATCGCGGTGCCCACCTGGAAGCGCGAGTAGGGTGCGTAGGCCCTGGCGCGCACCGCCTCGGCAGCGGCGAAAAGGTCGGCGTCGGTGACCACGAGCTAGCGCTCCTTGGTGTAGGGTATGCCCGAGGCTTTCGGCGCCACTGCGCGGCCGATGAACCCGGCCAGAAGAATGATAGTGAGGATATAGGGCAGCACCTGGATGGCCTGCACCGGAATCTCGCCGATGAAGGGAAGCGAGCGCCCCTGGAAGCGCAGTTGCACCGCGTCGAGATAGCCGAACATCAGGCACACCAGCAACGCCGGCCATGGCCGCCATTTGGCGAAGATCAATGCCGCGAGCGCGATGTAGCCGCGGCCCGCCGACATGTTGTTGATGAACCCGGAAGTCTGAGCGATCGACAGATACGCGCCGCCAGTGCCGACCAGCACTGCGGTGATGATCAGCGCCTGGTAGCGCATCCAGCTGACCGAGATGCCGGCGGTATCGATCGCTTTGGGATTTTCCCCCACGGCGCGGAGGCGCAGGCCGAAGCGCGTGCGGAACAGCACCCAGGCGGTGACCGGCACCGCGACAAAGGCGATATAAGTGATGAGATTGTGCCCCGAAATCAGCCCCGAATAGATCTGGCCGAGCACGGGCACATCCTTCACCTCGTCGGCAAAGGGCAGCTTGATCGGCATGAACCGACCGCCGGCCGGAAGGTTCGGCGTCTGCCCGCCCCGCCGGAACCAGCTCTGGCCCAGATAGGTTGTGAGACCCGCCGCGAGGAAGTTCAGCGCCACGCCCGAGATCGTCTGGTTGCCCTTGAAGTTGATCGAGGCGAGGCCGTGGATCGCCGAAAACAGCAGGGCCGCGCCGATGCCCGCCAATAGGCCGAGCCATGCAGACGCAGTGACAAACGCCACTGCGGCCGCCGCGAATGCCGAGGCGAGGAGTTTGCCTTCGAGGCCGATGTCAACGATACCGGCGCGCTCCGAATAGAGGCCGGCAAGACAAGCGAGCAACACCGGCACCGCGAGACGGATCGTCGAATTGAGGACGTTGATGTCGATGAGATCCATCAGCCACCTCCCTCCGCACGGCGGGGAAAGAGGCGCGCTAGAGGGGTGCGCAGCATGTCGCCCATGGCGCCTGTGAACAGGATCACCAGCGCCTGGATCGTGAGGATCATTTCCTTGGTGACACCCGGCATAGAGAAGGCCAGTTCCTGGCCACCCTGATAGAGCATGCCGAACAGCAGCGCCGATAGCGCCACACCCACCGGATGCCCGCGGCCCATAAAGGCCACCGCGATGCCGACGAAGCCGGCGCCATTGACAAAGTTGAGGATCAGCTTGCCCTGCACGCCGCCGACATTGTTGAGCGCCACCAGTGAGGCCAGCGCCCCCGACAGCGCCATCACGATGATGATCATCTTTTCGTTCGAGATGCCGGCATAGCGCGCGGCGGTCGGGTTCTGACCGAGGGCGCGGATGGCGTAGCCGAACTTGGTGCGCCAGAGCAGCCAATAGATCGCCACCAGCGCGATGAGCGCGATAAACAGGGTCAGATTGGCGGGCGAGTTTTTGAACATCGGCAGGAACTCGCCGAGCTGCGGGATGCGCGTGATGTTGGCGAGCGGCGAACTCTCATCGGACTGCACACCCGCTGGCTTCAGGATCTTCATGATCACATAGGACATCAGCGACACGGCGATGAAGTTGAACAGGATCGTCGTGATTACGATGTGGCTGCCGCGCTTGGCCTGCAGATATCCCGGGATCGCGGCCCAGGCGGCGCCGAACGCCGCGCCCGACACCAGCATCAGCGGCAGCATGATGAGCCAGTGCGTGCCATTGAGCGCCAGCCCCATCAAGACGACGCCGAGCCCCCCAAGATAGGCCTGGCCTTCGACGCCGATATTGAACAGCCCCGCATGGAACGCGAGCGACACCGCCAATCCGGCGAAGACGAAATTGGTCGTGTAGTAGAGCGTATAGCCAAGTCCCGAGCCGTAACCGAAGGCGCCGTAGATGATGACGCCAACCGCCTGCAGCGGATTCTGTCCGACCGACAGCACGATAATCCCGCCGATCAGGAAGGCGAGAAACACATTGAGGAAGGGCAGCAGGGCAATGTCGACCCAGCGTGGGAGTTCGGCGCGCATTACGCGGTTCCTTCCGGGGGCTGCACATTGCCGCGTTCGCTCAGCGAGCGCTCGAGCGGGGTGACATGCTCGGGCAAAGTCCCCGGCCCCGCTTTAGCGGTCGCATCGCTCACACCCGCCATCAGCAGGCCGAGCTTGCCTTCTTCGGCGGTCGCCGGGTCGGCCTCGCCGACGATCTGACCGTCGAACATCACGAGGATCCGATCCGACAGCGAGCGGATTTCGTCGAGTTCCACCGAGACGAGGAGGATCGCCTTGCCAGCGTCGCGCATCTTTATGATCTGGCGGTGAATAAACTCGATGGCGCCGATATCGACGCCGCGCGTCGGCTGGCCAACGATCAGCACTTCGGGATCGGATTCCATCTCGCGGGCCAACACGATCTTCTGCTGGTTGCCGCCCGAAAAATTGGCCGTTTTGAGCCGCACATTGTCGGGCCGGATGTCGTAAGTCTTGATACGTTCCCCTGCCTGCTTCTGCGCAGCAGCGATATCGAGGCCGACGCCCTTGCCGTAGTCAGGCTCATAAGTGAACCCTAGAATGGAGTTCTCCCACTCCTGAAACGTGCCAACGAGCCCCATGCGCAAACGATCCTCGGGCACGTGGGCAAGGCCAGCCAGCCGCGCCCGATGCGCACCATCGTCGCCTTCGAGCGACAGCGGGGTGCCGTTGAGGCGGATGGTTCCCGATTTTTGGTCGCGCATCCCCGACACAGCCTCGAGAAGCTCCGACTGGCCGTTGCCGGCGACGCCGGCAATACCAACGATCTCGCCGGCCCGGACCGAGAAACTGACGCCCTTGACGCGGGGCACGCCGAGGTCGTCGGTCACCACGATGTTGTCGACTTCGAGCTTCACCTTGCCGGGATTTGCCGGTCCCTTTTCGACGCGCAAGAGCACGCGCCGGCCCACCATGAGCTCCGCGAGTTGCTCAGGGCTGGTCTCACGGGTCTGCAGCGTCGCCACCATGGCGCCCTGCCGCATGACCGACACCGCGTCTGTTGCGGCCATGATCTCGCGCAGCTTATGCGTGATCAGGATGATGGTTTTGCCCTGCGAGCGCAGGACATCAAGAATGCGGAACAGATCATCCGCCTCGTTCGGGGTCAGCACGCCGGTCGGCTCGTCGAGGATCAGCGTGTCGGCGCCACGATAGAGGGCCTTGAGGATTTCAACGCGCTGCTGCTGGCCGACCGAAATATTCTCGACAATGGCGTCGGGATCGACCTCAAGACCATATTCGCGCTCCAGCCGGTCAAGCTCACTGCGGGCGCGCGCGAGGGTGCGACCGAGGAACGGCGAATCTTCGGCGCCAAGAACGACGTTCTCAAGTACCGTGAAATTGTCGACCAGCATGAAGTGCTGATGCACCATGCCGATCCCTAGGGCCAGCGCATGGCGAGAGTCAGTGATTTTGACCTGCTGGCCGTTGACGCGGATTTCGCCGCTATCGGCAGTGTAGAACCCGTACAGGATGGACATCAGCGTCGATTTGCCGGCGCCATTTTCGCCTACAATGCCGTGGATCGTGCCACGCTTGATCTGCAGATGGATGTCCTTGTTGGCCTGAACCGGGCCGAAATGCTTGTTGATGCCGACCAGTTCAATCGCCAAATCAGATACAGCGGCCCCGGAGGGCCGCTGCGACGGGTTTGTGCTTTGAGTGGGCTGCACGAATCCTGATTCCAGCTGAAATCAGTTCGGGCAGGTCTTGTCGGTACGGGAGTCGTGCACCACGAGAGCGCCGGAGATGATGTCGGCAGTGGCCTTATCGACCGCAGCCTTGATTTCCGGAGTGATGAGCGAAGCGTTGTTGTCATCCATCGCAGCACCGACACCTTCTTCGGCGAGGCCGAGGACGACATGGCCGGCGGTCCAGGTACCGTTCTTCTCATCCATCATGGCATTGTAGGTCGCCACATCGACGCGCTTGGTCATTGAGGTGAGGACGCTGCCGGGGAACATGCCGTTCTGGTTGGAGTCGACGCCGATGCCGAACTTGCCAGCGTCGGCCGCGGCCTGCAGCACGCCAGCACCGGCACCGCCGGCGACCTGGTAGAGCACGTCAGCGCCCTGGTCGATCTGCGCACGGGCCACTTCTATCGCCTTGGGCTTGTCGCCGAAGGCGTCAAAGCCGGTGCCGATATAGTTCTCGAGCACTTCGACGGCCGGGTTCGCGGCCTTGGCGCCCTGCTTGTAACCGCAGGCGAAGGCTTCGAGCAGGTCGAGGTTGAACGCCGGAATGACACCGACCTTGTTGGTGGTGGTCTTCATGCCCGCGATCAGGCCGACCAGGTAGGAGCCTTCATGCTCCTTGAAGGTGACCGACCGCACGTTCGGCAGATCGACGCTGGCGTCGTCGAGGATGACGAAATGGATGTTGGGGAACTCGGGAGCAACCTTGGCAAGCGCCGTGGCGAAGTTGTAGCCGGGCGTGATGATCGGGCTGTTGCCGCGCTCGGCGAACTGGCGGAGATACTGCTCGCGCTGCGCGTCGTCGGTGATTTCGAGTTCGCCGTAGGCGAGACCGGTCTCGGCCTTGTACTTTTCCGCACCGTTATAGGCGGCTTCGTTGAACGAGGCCGAGACCGGTCTCGCCTACGGCGAACTCGAAATCACCGACGACGCGCAGCGCGAG
>JBKJTB010000092.1:0-4659 GCA_046594305.1 Devosia sp.
GTTTTCGGCGCACGGCGTGCCCAAGGCGGTGCCGGCGGACGCCAAGGCGCGCAACATGTTCTTCCTCGATGCCACCTGCCCGCTGGTGAGCAAAGTGCATATCGAGGCCAACCGGCATTTCAACGAAGGCCGGGAGATCGTGCTGATCGGCCATGCCGGGCATGTGGAAGTGATCGGCACGATGGGGCAGCTGCCGGCCGGGGCGATCACGCTGATCGAGACGACGGCCGATGCCGAGGCGTTCACGCCGCGCGATCCGAACAAGCTCGCGTTTGTGACGCAAACGACGCTGAGCGTCGATGACACGTCGGCGATCGTCGATGTGCTGCGGCAGCGGTTTCCGTCGATCGCGCTGCCGCACAAGGAAGACATTTGCTACGCGACCACCAACCGGCAGGAGGCCGTGAAGAAGGTGGCGCCGAACGTCGACGCGATGGTGGTGGTCGGGGCGCCCGAGAGCTCGAACTCGGTGCGGCTAGTGGAAGTGGCGCAGCGCAATGGCTGCGAGCGGGCGATGCTGGTCGAGCGGGCGAGCGCGATCGACTGGTCTGAGTTTGCGGGAATTTCGACGCTCGGCATCACGGCGGGCGCATCGGCCCCCGAGACGCTGGTCGATGAGGTGATCGAGGCGTTCGCGCAGCGCTTCGATATCGAAGTCAGCGCGCATGGCGCGGGGCGCGAGACGATCGTGTTCAACTTGCCGCGCGAGCTGCGCGTCGCATGAGCGATCTCGATCTGTTTGAAACGGAGCGCCTGGTGCTCTCCGGCTGGCGGCGCGACCAGATCGACGATCTGGTGCGGCTGCACGGCGACCCGGTGGTGGCCCAATATCTGAGTGCCCACGGACAGCCCTGGTCGATGACTGAGATGGAAGCAGCGCTGGACGGCTGGATCGAACTGTTTGCGGTGCGGCGCCTGGGCAAGCTGCGGGTGCGGCGCAAGTCGGACGATGTCATGGTGGGCCGGTGCGGCTATGGCATCTATGGCCCGACGGGCGAGCCGGAGATCGGCTATTCGCTTTATCCCGAGTTCTGGGGCCAGGGCTACGCATTCGAGGCCGCCTCCGGCATGCGCGACTGGCTCTTTCGCGAGACGGATGAGCCGCATTTCATCGGCCTCGCCGATACGCGCAACAGCGCCTCCATCAAGGTGCTGCAGAAGATCGGCATGATCCCGACCGAGGTGAGGCCGTATCTCGACGGTCGGCCGTTCCAGTTCCACATCATGGAGCGGCCCGCGTGACCGATAGCGTGATCATCCACACCGACGGCGCCTGCTCGGGCAATCCGGGACCGGGCGGCTGGGGCGCCGTGTTGCAGTACAACGGCACGGTCAAGGAGCTGAAGGGCGGCGCGCAGCTGACCACCAACAACCAGATGGAGCTGACGGCGGCGATCGAGGCGCTCAATGCGCTGAAGCGGCCGTGTGCGGTGGAGCTCCATACCGACAGCAGCTACGTCAAGGACGGGCTGACTGGGTGGATCCACGGCTGGAAGAAGAACGGCTGGAAAACGGCGGCCAAGAAGCCGGTCAAGAATGTGGAACTGTGGCAGGCGCTCGATGCGGCGGTGCAGCGGCACACGATCAACTGGCACTGGGTCAAGGGCCACAATGGCGACGAGATGAACGAGCGCGCCGATGTGCTGGCCAATGAGGGCATGGCGCCGTTCAAGCCGAAGAAGCGCGATCGCACGCTGGTGCCGCCGGTTTGATTTGCCGCGAGTGGGCGGGTGGACGATGATCGAGCTATGCGTAGTCTGTTTGCCCTTGCCCTGATGCTGGCCGCCTCCCCTGCCCTGGCGCAGTTTCCGCCGCCGGGGATTTATGATTGCGCCGCGGAAAATGGCGACGCGCTCGGTGTGCTGAGCCTCCTGGTGGCGGGCGACTATCAGTGGGATGCGGGTGGCGTGACGGCGACGGGGCAGATCGCATCGTCGGGCAGCGCTGTCGAAGCGCTGACCGGGCCGCTGGGCGATCAGCACTGGCGCGGTTCGTCCTTCACGCAGATGGACAGAACGACGTTCTCATTCGAGACCGATAGCGGGCCGGTTGTCTGCCAGTAGGCTGCCGCTCCAGGGGCGATGCCTCAGTCGGTCCTCCCCTGCGCGAAGCGTGACGGAGGGGACCAGACTGCTCTATCCAGCGACTTTCGAGAAGTCGGCCACGAGGTGCATCGTGTTGCGCAGCGCCGCCAGCAAATGCAGGCGGTTGGCGCGGATGGACGCGTCGGGGTCGTTGACCAACACCTTTTCGAAGAAGGCATCGACCGGCGCACGGAGCGTCGCGAGGGCGGCGATGGCGCCGCGGTAGTCGTTGGCGCGGGCCTTTGCGGCAGCTTCGGCGTCGGCATGCTTGATAGCGCTGGCGAGGGTGGTCTCTTCGTCGAGGACGAATTTGGCCTGGTCTGAAACGGCGTCGTAAGTCTTGCCGTCCTTCTTTTCTTCGGCAGCGAGGATGTTGGCGGCGCGGCGGTAGCCGGCGAGGAGATTCTTGCCGTCGGCGGAGTCGAGGAGCGCGCTGAGGGCTTCGACGCGGCGGGTGATTTCGAGGATGTCGCGGCTCTCGGTCGTCAGCACCGCATCGACGAGGTCGTGGCGGGCGCCGGCTTCGCGCAGCGTGACCTTCAGGCGATCATGAAAGAAGGCGAGCAGGTCAGGCTCGACGTTCAACGGGAAGGTCAGATTGTTGTCGCTCACGATCCGGATCACGCCCAGTGCGGCGCGGCGTAGTGCGAACGGATCGCGCGAGCCTGTGGGCTTTTCGTCGATGGCCCAGAAGCCGGTCAGCAAATCCAGCTTGTCCGCCAGCGCGACGGCGATGGCGACGGGTTCGGCGGGGACGCGGTCGGTGGGGCCGAGGGGCTTGTAGTGGTCGGCGATGGCGTTGGCGACGTCGCGCTTTTCGCCCTGGGCGAGGGCGTAGTAGCGGCCCATGATGCCCTGCAGTTCGGGGAACTCACCGACCATGTTGGTGGTGAGGTCGGCTTTGCTCAGCATCGCGGCGCGCTTGGCCTGCTCGACATCGGCGCCGACTTTGGGGGCGATCTCGGCGGCGAGCTTCACCAGGCGCTCGATCCGCTGGAACTGGGTTCCAAGTTTGGCGTGGAAGATCGACTCTTCGAGTTTGGGCAGGCCGTGCTCGAGCGGTAGTTTGAGGTCGGTCTCGTAGAAGAATTTCGCGTCGCTGAGGCGGGCGCGCATGACGCGCTCATTGCCGGCGACGATGGTGTTGCCGCCGTCCGAGGCGACGTTGTTGGCGGTGAGCAGGAAGAAGGGGGCGAGCTTGCCGTCGGCCCGGCGCAAGCAGAAGCATTTCTGGTTGGCGCGGATGGTGGCGATGATCGCCTCCTCCTGCACTTTTAGGAAGCTTTGATCGAACGCGCCCATCATGACGACCGGCCATTCGACGAGGCCCGCGACTTCCTCGAGCAGGCCTTCATCGGCGATGACGCTGAGGCCCTGGGCGAACGCCAGATGCTCGGCGTCGGCGCGGATGATGTCCTTGCGGCGGTCGAGGTCGAGGACGACGCGGGCCTTCTCGAGGGCGGACACGTAGTCGTCGAAGCGGCGCACCTTGATCGGCTCGGGCGCGAGGAAGCGGTGGCCGTAGGTGGTCTGGCCGGAGACCACAGTGTTGGCCTTGAACGGGATGACGATGGGCTCGTCATTGTCGGTGCCGAAGGTGGCGGTGATGGCGCGGATGGGGCGCACCCAATGGAGGCCGCCGTGGCCCCATTGCATCGACTTGGCCCATGGGAAGTTCTGGACGACGCGCGTGAGGATCTCGGCGAGCAGTTTTGGGGCCTCGTCGCCCTTGCGGTCGATATGGGCGACGTAGGAGTCGCCCTTCTTGGGGTCGGAGACGATTTTCGCCTGATCGATCGAGGTCAGCCCGGCCGATTTGAGGAAACCATCGATGGCCTGCTGCGGGGCGCCGACGCGCGGGCCCTTCTTTTCTTCGCGCAGATCGGGGGAACGGGCGGGAATGCCGGACACGGCAAGCGCCAGCCGGCGCGGGGTGACGAAGGCTTTTGCGCCCTCATAGACGAGGCCCGCCTCGACCAGCGCGTTGGTGACGGCTTTCTTGAGGTCGTCGGCGGCCTTGCGCTGGAAGCGGGCGGGGATTTCCTCGGAGAACAGTTCGAGCAGCAGTTCGGGCATTTTTCGTCCGGAAATGAGGGCGGGGGAGGGTTAGCAAGGGGCGGGGGGATTGTCCAATCGGGCGCGCGGAGGAGGCAGTCGGGAGCGGAGCTCTCGGAGACTTCCCAGCGAAAGCTGGGACCCAAATGTCGCTTGCGCAAGGTAAGAGTTGGGTCCCAGCTTTCGCTGGGAAGTCCTGACTGCGCCGTCCAGCTCAACTCACCGATGCGTGGCATTTTAGTCGAATTTTCACCATGCCGGCGCGTTCCAGCCCCGAGCACCGCAACCAAACGCCCCTGCTCCGCGCTGTAGCTCCTGCAAACGGGTGGTTCGATAGATGCGTCCTCTACAGCTTTTCGTCCTCTTCCTGTTGGTGATGCTCCCGATTGCCTCGGTGCTGGCACAAGAGGTTCCTGCCAGTGCCCCGATTACGGCGGATGCAATCAATTCCGCCGATCTTGCCATGGTCCCGGCCGAGTACGACCCTCCTCTCGTGCCGGATGAGACGACGGGATCGGAC
>JBKJTB010000135.1:0-9877 GCA_046594305.1 Devosia sp.
ATGAACCCGTCGGCTGACAACGCCACACGCCGGACATCGACTGGTGGTGCCCGTGCTGCGAACCTCCACGGTTGTCACTGGGCCAACTGATGCGGCGCTGGTGACCGCGAAGCCTGCTGGAACAAGGGAGGAAGGGCGAAGGGCATTCTGCATGACGCTGATTCCGACGTGAGCTCTCGTCAGTCAGCTACCCAACTTCATCAAAACTGAGTCAGAGCCGCGATTGGACGCGAAAAGGGGGTCGCAGTTCGAAGCGAATTGACAGGGATGATCTCCGCCTGTCACCTCAGATGCCGGTGTGGTGGCCGAAATACCTCGCTGCAAAAGGCTCGGAACTCCGCAGCTGGCGAGTGGTCTAGGCGTATGGTTCCCTAGCGCCCAGAACGATGGCGAAGTGCCGGACACATCAGGACGGCTGTGAGCCGATCTGGCGAAGCGCACGAACGAAAGCCCTCAGCCGATGCGGGTCAACGCGGTCGAGCAGACTCTCATTGACCTCGATGACCCAACGACGTCGAAGAAGTGCAAGCTCTCGGTCAAGCTCATGCAGCGAGGCTTTGTTGGATCGTCCCATGTCCGGTGCTCTCCGACGCATATGCCAGACAACGGACCGAGTTGCGCTCGAAGTCTAGCCGAGGTCCCCGCAACGTCCGCTCCGCGCGTCTAAAGCGGTCGTCGACTCGTTGCTAAGGGCAGGCCCCAGCTATTCGCGGCTTAGGCCCCGAGCTGCTCGCCCACCCAGCGGCCGATCTGCGTCGCCGACATCGCCCCGGACACGCGCGCGGTCTCTTTGCCGTCCTTGAACACAAGCATCGTCGGGATTCCGCGGATACCCAGGCGCGCGGCGATGGCCTGCTCGTTGTCGGAATTGAGCTTGATGAAGCGGGCGCGAGGTTCGATCGCCTCGGCCGCTTTCTCGAACTCGGGTGCCATCGCGCGGCACGGTCCGCACCAGGGCGCCCAGACGTCGACGACGACCGGCAACGTGCCTTTGGTGATCTGCCGCTCGAATGACGCCCCATCCAGATCGGCAGGATGCCCCGAAAATAGCGGTGTGCTGCAGACGCCGCATTTTGCGTCGGCCGCCTGGGTTTCCCGATCGGCCGGGAGCCGGTTGATCGCACCGCATTCGACGCAGACCACACGATTGTCCGTGCTCATCGTTTCAGTCTTCCATTTGCCGGCTGTCTCGTCGTTCTGGCAGGCGCACAGTAGATGCTGTGCAATGTGGTCAGCACCTTGGCCACGCTGTCGGAAGCCAGTCTGTAGAGTATCATCTGGCCATCGCGTCGCGTCGCTACAAGTCTGAGCGCGCGCAGTTTTGACAGATGCTGGCTCAGCGGCGACTGCGCTAGGCCGACGCGGTCGCTGAGCTCATTCACGCTCAGCTCCCGTTCGAGCAAATGACACAGGATCAACAGCCGTTTGGGGTTGGACATGGCTGTCAACAGTTCGGCGGCCTCGTCGGCCTTCGGTTCAAGTTCTGTGATATTCATCTTGACACATTAGAATATTCGAATATATTAGTCAATCGAAAAGGGCAGTCATCCGACCGTCGCATCGAGAGGGATTTCGTCATGCAAAACGTAGGCACACCAGATCGCATCATTCGTGTCCTCCTGGGTGCGGGGCTGATCGCTCTTCCATTCTTGATCGGTGTTCCTGCTTGGGCACTCTGGGCATCGTTGGCGGTTGGCGTCGTTCTCATCGCGACGGCGGTGTTCAGCTTCTGTCCGATCTACGCGGCGCTCGGCCTCAGCAGCCGCTTCCACACTAAGAGAAAACTGGGGAACTGAAAATGGCCAACCCGCCACTCCCATTCACGCCTGAAATGGCCCTCAGACCGAAGGTCGTTCCGTTCTTCGACGCGGCGACAAACACTGTGAGCTACATCGTCCGTGACCCGGCGTCGCTGAGCTGCGCAATCATCGACTCCGTGATGGACTTCGACTACGCCTCGGGCCGCATCAGCTACGAGCATGCCGATGCGATGATCGCCTATGTTGGCGAACATGGCCTCAAGCTCGAGTGGCTGGTCGAGACACATGTCCACGCCGACCACTTGTCGGCTGCGCCCTATATTCAGTCGAAGCTCGGCGGCAAGGTGGCGATCGGCGAGAACATCAGGATCGTCCAGGACACCTTCGGCAAGGTTTTCAACGAAGGCACCGACTTTCAGCGCGATGGCTCGCAGTTCGACCTCCTGCTCAAGGATGGCGACAGCTACCGTATCGGCACGATGACTGCCTACGCCATCCATACGCCTGGTCATACGCCTGCATGCATGACGCACATCATCGGCGATGCCGCTTTCGTCGGAGACACGCTCTTCATGCCGGACGCTGGCTCGGCGCGCGCCGATTTTCCAGGCGGCGACGCTCGCACGCTCTATCGCTCGATCCTGCGTGTGCTGGCATTGCCAGGCGAGACACGGCTTTTCATGTGCCACGACTACGGTGCGAACGGCCGCGACATCCAGTGGGAAACCACCGTCGCCGATGAGATCGCGCACAATGTCCATGTCGGCAGCGGAACCAGCGAGGACGAATTCGTCACGCTCCGGGAGGCGCGAGACGCAACGCTGGCGATGCCTAAGCTCATCATTCCGTCCCTGCAGGTCAACATGCGGGCCGGCCAACTCCCCCCCAAGGACGAGGCGGGCAAGACCTTCCTCAAAGTCCCCGTCAACGCACTCTAGTCACCAAGGATCCTCATCATGTGGCCGTTCACATCCGACACCCAGTCACTCTCCTTCCGCAAGCTGGACGGCGATTTCGCCGTGGCAGGCCAAATCACGCCGGAGGAGGTTCAGAGGGTCGCCGAAGCGGGCTTCAAGACCATCGTTTGCGCTCGCCCCGACCACGAGGAGCCGGGCCAGCCCAATTTCGCAGTGATCGCCAGCGCGGCCAAGAAGGCCGGACTGCACGCAGTGCACATCCCCGTCTCGGGTGGTTTGGGTGAGGGCCAGCTGATCCGCATGGAGGCAGCGCTCAAGGACCTGCCCAAGCCGATGTTCGGCTATTGCCGCTCGGGTGCCCGCGCGGGCTCGCTCTACAGCGCCGCCAAGCGTGCAATGGCTTGAAGACTGTGAGGCCGCCAAGGGTCGGGACCGCCGCACATGCAGTTTGATCTCATGCATTACGCGCTCGGTGCGATCTCTGGCGGTTTCGTTGGCCTGACGCTTGGGCTTTTCGGCGGCGGGGGCTCGATCCTCGCCGTCCCGCTTATGGTCTACCTTGTCGGTGTCACCGACGCGCATGTGGCCATCGGCACCAGCGCCGTCGCCGTCGCCGTCAATGCGGCAACCAATCTCGTCACCCACGCGCGGCGCGGCAATGTGCGGTGGCGTTGCGCTCTGACCTACTCGGCGGCCGGCATCGCCGGTGCTGTTCTGGGCTCCTTGGCGGGCAAGGCACTCGACGGCGGCAAGCTGCTGTTTCTGTTCGCACTGCTGATGTTCGCTGTCGGGGTCCTGATGATCCTGACACGTCATCGCCGTGAGGTCGAAGCCGCCGCCTGCACCCTGGAAAACGCTCCCCGGACTCTTGGCTACGGCGCCGGCACTGGGGCGGTTGCCGGCTTCTTCGGGATCGGCGGCGGCTTCCTCATCGTTCCTGGACTCGTCGCAGCGACAGGTATGACGCTCCTCGACGCGGTCGGCTCGTCGCTCGTCGCCGTCACCGCCTTTGGTCTCACCACGGCTTTGAGTTACGCCATTTCAGGGTTCGTCGACTGGCCGCTGGCAGCAGTGTTTGTGGCCGGCGGAGCACTCGGCGGCATTGCCGGGGCGTTTGTTGCAGGTCAAATCGCCCAGCGGCGCGGAGCGCTAAACGTGACATTCGCGGCCCTCATCCTGGTCGTGGCGGTCTACACGGGCGTCCGCTCATGGACAGCAATCTAGGCGCGGGGCGCCAGGTAGGAGGAAGCTATGTCGCATATCGTGGTTCTGGGCGCCGGGCTCGGCGGCACAATAATGGCCTATGAACTAAGGGAGCTGCTGGGCGCACAACACCGCATCTCGTTCGTCAACAAGGGCAGCCGCTACTCGTACTGGCGAGCGCGGCAAGGATCTCAGGCGCAAACGCCTCGCAGCATTTGCAGACGCTTCGCGATATCGGACTGGTTGAAAGCCGAAAACAAGGTCTCTTCGTCCACTACCGGCTCGCCGATCCAGAAGTTTCCGAACTTACGAAAACGCTGCGCTCGGTCGCCAGCCACCGGCTTCACGAAATCGATCGTCTCATGCGCCAGCACGTGGGCGCCCTGAACTTGTGGCCGGCAGCTGTCGAGGCGCTCGTCGAGTGTGTAGTCGCGCGAGATCGTCGCCCTCACCGCACTGACGAGCAGGGGCACGCTGCCGCCCCTTGGCCGCCAAGTCTGACTGAACCTGGAAAGACCCTGTCATGATCCTGCGCCAATTCCTGCACGCCGACCCCGTCGCGATCTCCTATTTCGCCGGCTGCGGCACGCTCGCCGCGGCGGCCGTGGTCGATCCGATCGGCGAAATCGCTCCCTATCTGCGCATTGCCGAAGAAGCCGGTACGCGTATCCGGTTCGTCATCGATACACATCTTCATGCCGATCACATTTCGTCCGGCCGCGCGTTAGCCGAGGCGGCCGGGGCCGAATACGTGCTGTTCGCTGGGGCGGCCGTAGCGTACCCCTTCCGCGGGGTTCACGATGGCGACGTGCTCGAACTCGGCAACACGCTGATGAAAGTCCTGCACACGCCGGGGCACACGCCCGAACACGTCTCGCTGGTCGTGACCGACCTCAGGCGTGCCGACGAGCCTTGGTTTGTGTTGACCGGCCACACCCTGATGGTCGGCGATCTCGGCCGCACTGAACTGGCGACGAGCGCCGAAGAGGGTGCGCGCGCTATGTTCCGCAGCGCGCAGAGGCTAAAGTCGCTGCCCGACCATCTCGAGGTGCTTCCCGGAGCCTATTCGGGTTCCGTGTGCGGGCGCAGCCTCAGCGGCAAACCGATGTCCACCATCGGCTTCGAGAAGCGCCACAACAAGGCGTTTCGGATCGAGGATGAGGAGACCTTCGTGCGCGCCATGCTCACCGACATCCCTCCGGCCCCACCGCAGGAGGCACAAATCCGCGCCGCCAATTCCGGCATAATGGCAGCGGCAGGATGAAGGTGGCCGGCAGATGAGCAGAGACGCCGCAGCGCGCGTGGCCGACGGTGAAGTGACGCCGCCTACGCACGGCATCCGCGTCAACCTCAAGCAGTTCCTGCACCAGCTGTTGCAGGTTTTGCTGGTGGGATTCACCATCGGGATGATGCGCACGGTGGTGCCGGCGCTCGCCGACGCCGAGTTTGGCGTGCCGAAGAACTCATTTCTCCTGCTAAGTTCCTTTGTCGTTGCCTTCGGCTTCGTGAAGGGTACCCTCAACTTCGTGGCGGGACGACTTTCCGAACGCATCGGCCGCAAGCGGGTCCTGATGCTCGGGTGGGTTGCCGCACTCCCGATCCCGCTGCTGATCTATTTCGCGCCGAACTGGAACTGGATTGTCGCGGCCACGGTATTGCTCGGCGTCAACCAGGGGCTCACCTGGTCCATGACCCAGACATCCAAGCTCGACCTCACGCGGCCGGACCAACGGGGAGTGACCATCGGTCTCAACGAGTTTTCCGGCTATGTCGGGGTGGCACTGGCAGGGGTCATCACCGGCTATGCCACCACCGCCCTTGGTGCGCGATTGGGACTGCTGCTTTTCGGCCTCGTCGTGGTGCTATTGGCGATGTTGCTTACGCAGGTGTGGATCAAGGATACGCTGCCCTGGGCGAAGGCCGAGGCCGCGAGCCACCGGACCGGCGCAACAACTGACCTACGGCCGCGCTATCCCGAGAACGTCGGCCCACACCCGACAACTTGGGAAGTCTTCGCGTTGATGACCTGGCGCGACCGGCGGCTTGCCGCGATCAGCCAGGCTGGACTTGTCGAGAAGGTCGTCGACGCCCTGGTGTGGGTATTCTACCCGGCATTCCTCTTTCAGCGCGGCATCAGCCTGCCGAACATTGGCTGGATCATCGGCGCCTACGGCATCGTGTGGGGTGGATCGCAGCTCTTCACCGGTTCGCTCTCCGACCACATTGGCCGTCACCGGCCCAACGTCCTGGGGATGTGGATCTGTGGAGCCGGCGTGGCGATGATGCTACTCGGCGAGGGCGTGATCTGGTGGTCGGCGTCTGCCGCTGTCTCCGGTTTCGGCATGGCCTTGCTCTACCCGAATCTTTCCGCGGCGGTCGCCGACATCTCCCCACCCAACTGGCGAGGCTCAGCCATCGGCATTTATCGCTTCTGGCGCGATCTTGGCTACGGCATCGGGGCGCTTGGTCTCGGGATCGCGACCCACTTCACCGGCCAGATGGAGACCGCCTTCTGGTTTGTCGCCGTTTCGATGTTCCTGTCTGGAACCCTGCTCTGGTGGTTCGGAGAGGAGACGCATCCCCGGCTCAATCCGAGGACTTCTTGAACACGACCGAAGCAGGATGGGATAACCAAGGAACCATGAAAACAGCGATCATCATCAACGACCGCCCTACGGCACCGAGCGTGTCTACAACGCCCTGCGCTTTGCCCATGCGCTGCGGAAGAAGGGACCCGAGTGCGAGGTCACGGTGTTTCTGATGGCAGATGCGGTGACGGCGGCAATGGCCGGCCAGAAGACCCCGGATGGCTATTACAACGTCGAGCGCATGTTGAAGCGGGTGCTGGTGGGAAACGGCCGGGTGCTCCTCTGCTTAACTTGCATGGACGCGCGGCCTCGATGATACCGCCCTCATGGACTGCGCCCGCCGCAGCACGATGGATGAACTCGCCGCGGCGACCGTCGAGGCCGACAGGGTGCTGGTGCTTTAACGATGGAACGCGTTTACCTCGACTACAACGCCAGCACGCCGATCGATCCGGCGGTCGTCGGCGCGATGCGGCCGTTTCTCGAAGGTCACTATGGCAATCCTTCGAGCGGGCATTGGGCATCAGCCGAGGCAAAGACCGCGCTTGAGGCAGCACGCGGTCAGGTCGCGGCTCTGCTTGAATGCCGGAGCGACGAGGTCGTCTTCACTAGCAGCAGGAGCGAGCAACAACCTCGAGCTCAAGGGCGCCTTCTTCGCGCTAAGCGCCAAGGGCGACCATATCGTCACAACCCGGGTCGAGCATCCGGCGATCATTGAGCCCTGCCACTTCCTCGAACGGCTGGGCGCCCCCTGACGTATTTGCCGGTCGACGGCACCGGGCGCATCGACCCCGACGATTTGCGATCGGCGATCACACCGCAGACGATCCTCGTCAGCATCATGCACGCCAACAATGAGGTCGGCACCATTCAACCGATCGGGGAGTGTGCCCGCATTGCCCGCGAGCGAGGCGACGCTCAGGAATACCAGGACCGCCATGTTGAGGACGCCGTTTCGCAGGGCGCGCCAGGCGGCAACGAGGAAGGGCCAGACGGGATAGAGAATGGCGGCGCTCGCCAGGAAGAACATGGCGAGGTCCTCGCTCAGGCCAAAGGGTGGACGCAACAAGGGGGATCAAAGTCCCTTTGGTTCCATTGCAAAGATCGGCAGCGTGAACACGAGGCATACGAAAAACCTGTTCCGCATGTCGCGAACCATGTCCTGCATGTCCGCTCCAGCCCCATGGCCATCTCGTGCGCCATCGCGTCGTGAGATGGCGTGGGCTCACCCGACGCCGGGCCGGGCTTGTGCGCCATTGCGTGTGGTCATGCTGAGAAGGCAGTGCGGCATGTGCGGCGTCGTGCGCATCTGGGTGCGGCTTGTCCATGTCGGCGGTTTGTGCCGCGCCGGAGACTACGGTGCTGCCGGGCTCACAGAGGTGCCGCGGCCCCACCACGCCGCGGCAATGAAACCCGCAAGCCTCGATTTCTTGCGCGAGGCGACCTTCGTTTGTCGCGGTCTCGTCGAACTCAATTGTCGCGGTGGACGAGCCGGCGTTCATCGCAACCGTCGAGACACCCGGAAATGAGGCTAGGCGTTTCTCAACCGCTGCAAAATCCAGAATGCTGGTGAGGTCGCTGACTTCGAAATTGGCTTTCTTCATGGCCTGATGCCTCCTGGGGTCATTGCTGACTGATGGGCCGCCGAGACAAGATTCCGAGGCGTTCCGGCGATGAACGCCTCGATGTTGTCCATGGTCGCCTCTATGAGGCGGCGCACCGCCTCGTCGGTGTTGTAGGCAATATGCGGAGTAACGACGACGTTGGGGAACTGCAGGATCACGTGGTTGGCGACAAGCGATTTGAGGTCGAATGTTCGCTCCGATCCAGCTCGAAACACTTCGGCCTCGTCACGCACGACCGGCTCTTGCGGTAGGACATCGAACCCAACCGCGCGCAGCTTGCCTGCACTGATCGCTCGCACCAATGCGGCAATATCGACGACACTGCCACGGGACGTGTTCACCAAGACCGAGCCCTGCTTCATCAAGCCGAATTCCCGGTCTGAGATCAGCGGAGATTGCCTCGCCCCGCCCGGCACATGGACGGTCAGGACGTCCGATGTGGCGAGCGTCTCGTCGAGGCTTGCATAACGATACTCTAGTCGCTGTGCTTCGTTCGGATTTGGATGGAGATCGAAGGCAACGACGTGCATTCCGAAGCCTCGAGCAATCTCGATGACCTTCCGGCCAATCCGCCCGGTCCCCAGCACGCCCAGCACCTTGTCCCGCAATTCAAAGCAGCGCAGGCCAGCCTGCGCAAAGTCGCCGCGACGCGTCCGCTCCGAGCCCTCAACGACGTGGCGCACGGTCGCCAGAAGGAGTGCAAAGACGTGTTCGGCCACGGTGGAATCGCCGTAGTCGGGGACGTTAGAAACCGCGATGCCGTGCTTCGCACAGTACTCGAGATCGATGTGATCGTACCCCGCAGATCGCGTCGCGATCAGTTTCAGCTTCGGAAGCCTGGACAAGACGGCGCCATCAAGCACCGACCGGACAAAGGTGCTGACAATTTCAGTCTTGGGGTCGAGCACGCCGCTCTCAACATTCAAGGGCCGGTGCAGTGCAAGTCTTGGGTCGAACTCAGCCGCTGGCACGCGTCGCGCTCCCAAAGTTCGGTCTCGTAAACGATGACCCTCATACCACCTCCGCTGACGGCCTCGGCCGCCCTTGGTTTATCGCTGCCAGAGAATTCGCGCGTCTTCGAGAGGCTCCACCGAGCCCTCAACTAGGAGCATAAGCCGAATGGTGTAGCCGTCGCCCGAACGGCTCGACGGGATGGTCACTACGTTCGATAGGCGAACGTCGTCATCATGCCGGACGCCATATGGTAGAGGTGGTGGCAATGGAATGCCCATTGGCCGGGATTGTCGGCGTCGACCGCGATCGTCACCGACCGCATCGGCGGCAGCAGCACGGTGTCGCGCACCGCGCCCTCGATGCACTGGCCGCCGATGGCGACCACCTGGAAATGGTGCCCGTGCAGGTGCATGGGATGCGCCATCATTGTGTTGTTGGTCATGGTGACCTCAACGCGATCGCCGCGTTCGACAAGCAGGGGGCGATCCGTCTGGAGACCCCAGCGGTAGGCCGTCATGTCGCCGATGAGGGCGAGGGCGAACTGCGCGATCGGCGTCCGGACGGCAAGCGGCCGGACCGCGCGCAGGCTCGATTCAAGCGTGAGATCGAACACCGGGCCGGCCTCGGATCCCTCGGTCGCGATCTTCGCCAAAGCTGCGCCGGCTGCCTGCAGGATGATCCCGGTGCGCTGCGGCGCCCCTTCGCGCAGGGCAATAGACGAAGCCTCGAGCCATCGGGATGTAGGTGATGTCCATCGCCCAGACCTGGTTGGGCCGCGTCACCGCCAGCTTGCGCAGCAGGTAAGGATAGATCTTGTGACCCGGCGCAGG
>JBKJTB010000151.1:0-5435 GCA_046594305.1 Devosia sp.
CAAGACGCGCAATATGACGGAACGGGGCAAGTATCTGGTCGGCAAGGGTTTCGCCGAGCTGCAGAAGGCGGAGTTTCTGGGCTCGCACGGGCGCTATGCGTATTACGACACGGTCAAGGATCTCGGCATTCAGCTCGAACTTCTGGAGTTCAACGCGGATATGGAGCCGCATGGCAAAGCCTGATCCGGGCAATTGGAAGCAATTTGTCCAACGCTCCATCAACCATCTGCGCCGATTGGGGCCGGAACGCCGGAAATACGGCCTGCCGCGGGCCATCATCGGGCCCTTCCGAAATGCGGCATTAACAGCTTTTAGCGCATGATTTCGTCGTCACTTCGCGGGATTTCATGTTCGAGCCTGCCAGCAAATCGCTACCCGCTATCGACTATGTGTCGATGGTCCGGGCGGTCTATGGAGACCGCCGGGCAACGCTGGTGGCTACCCTGTCGTCCGCTATCGCAGCGGGCGCGGCGGCGTTCAAGACCGGGCATTGGACGCTGTGGGCGGTCTGCGCGGTGTTTGGGCTGATCGGCATCGGCCGGTTCATCACCATCACCAAATTCATCGAGGCCAAGGTCGGCCCGACCGACGTTCCGGAAGCCGAGAAGTGGGAGAAGATCGCGACCTTCTGGGCCGCGTTCATCGCGCTGGTGTCGGGCATCTGGTGCGTCGTCAGCTTCCTCGTTGTCGACGACACGTTCGCCGAACTCATTTCGATGACGACGACGGTCGCGATGATGGTCGGGATCGTGACGCGCAATTACGGCCTCGTGCGGATGCTCAACATCCAACTCATCATCGCCGTGGCGCTGCTCTGCGGCAGCCTGTTCTTCAAGGGCGACATCTATTACCCGATCCTCGGCGTGCTGCTGATGCCGATGCTGATCGGCTTCAAGGTGCTGGCCAACGATGTGCGCAGCACCATGCTCAGCGCCGTCCATGCGCGGGTCGAGGCGAGCCGGCTTGCCGCCGAGCTCGATACGGCGCTCGATACGATGCATCATGGCCTCGCGATGCTCGATTCCGACGGGCTGATCGCAGTGGTCAACGGTCGCGCCGAACAGATGTTCGACGGCTTCGTGCCCGGTAACTGGACCGGCCGCTCGTTCGCCGCGCTGATCGCGGCAGCCGCCAGCCGCGGCTCGATCCCGCAGCGCTCGGCCGAGCAGCTGATGCAGGTGGTGCATGGGCAGCGCGGCGGCAAGGTGATCATCAAGCTCGCCAATTCGCGCTTCAGTGAAGTTACGGTCAGCGCGCGGCAGGGCCGCGTGGTGCTGCTGTTCGAGGACATCACCGAGCGCGTGCGGGCGGAAGAGCGCATCAATTTCATGGCGCATTACGATGCGCTGACGGGCCTGCCCAACCGCGCCTATTTCGCGCAGCAGGTGGCCGCCGACCTCGATCGACGCCGCACCGAAGCGCCGGGCGAGATGGCGATGCTGATGATCGTCGATATCGACGACTTCAAGCATGTGAACGACACCGCCGGCCACCTCGTGGGCGACCGCCTGCTGGTCGAGGCGGCCGATCGTCTCAAGAGCGCGGTCGGGATGCGCGGGCTTGTGGCCCGGCTCGGTGGCGACGAGTTCATCGTCTATCGCTCGGGCGATGTGGGGCCGGACGATGCGGCCGCCGATTCGAGCGCCATCCTCACCGCGTTCCAGTCGCCGTTTTCGATCATGGGCGAGAGCCTGTCGACCAATGTGTCGGTGGGCATCGTCACCTCGACCGATACCGACGACGAGCTCGACGGCATGATGACCAAGGCCGATCTTGCGCTCTACAAGGCCAAGGGCGCCGGCAAGGCGCAGGCCCAGCTGTTCCACGACGAGATGGACACCGCCTATCGCTACCGTCAGCGGCTCAAGGCCGAGCTGAAGCTGGCGGTCGAGGCGGAAACGCTGACCCTCGTCTACCAGCCGCTGATCGATCTCAAGAGCCGCCGCGTCGTCGCCTGCGAGGCGCTGGCGCGCTGGACGCATCCGCAGCTGGGCTCGATCCCGCCGTCGCTGTTCATCCCGATCGCTGAAGAGACGGGGCTGATCTCCGACATCACGCGCTGGGTGCTGAAGACCGCGTCGGCCGAATGCATGAACTGGGCGCCGCATGTGTCGGTATCGGTGAACGTGTCGGCGCGCGATTTCCGCAACGCCGATGTCGAAGCCATGGTGCTCAATGCGCTCAAGGAGAGCGGCCTCGCGCCGGAACGGCTCGAGGTCGAAGTGACCGAGACCGCGTTGATCGAGGAGAAGGATACGGCCACCAAGATCCTGTCGGCGCTGGGCAAGCGCGGCATCGGTATCGCGCTCGACGATTTCGGCACCGGCTATTCGTCGCTGAGCTATCTGCAGGCGCTGCCCTTCACCAAGCTCAAGGTCGACCGCAGCTTCGTGATGGATATCGGCAGCAACCCGCGCTCGCTCAAACTGCTGAGCAACGTTGCCCAGCTGGGCAAGGACATCAATCTGACGGTGACCGCCGAGGGTGTCGAGACCGAGGAACAGCTCGCGCTGATCCAGGCCCACACCAAGGTCGACCAGATCCAAGGCTATCTGTTCGGCATCCCGCTGCCCAAGCGCGAGGTCAAGGAACTGATGGCCCGCATGGAAGGCACGGCCATCCGCGAGGCCGTTTCCGTGGATTCGCGGATCAGGGTTAACGCAGTCTAACCCCTTCTAGAACCTCACATATCCCCTGTCGAACACGATTGGCTCTGGAACTGCAGGGCCGATCCGCGCATTGTGCGGGTTCAAACGTACTTAACAAATTGTTACATTCACTTTGTGGTTTTGGGGTTTTGGTAATGAGTGCGGCAACTCAGACCCAGGTGTCTACGGCATCGAATTTCGCCGGGGCCTTGGTAAATATCCTCGATCGAGTGGAATACCGGCGGGTCAATCCCGACGATCTGAACGATCCGGTCTATCGCTTGCGCTACGAGGCGTACCGGCGTGAGGATTTCTACCCGTTCAACAGCCTCGGCCAGTTGCGCGACGATTTCGACGATTTCGACAGCTTCCCCAATTCGTGGAATTTTGGCGTCTATATCGACGGGGCGCTGGCGAGTTCGCTGCGCATCCACCATCTGACGCCGGAAAACCGGAAATCGCCCGCCAACAGCCTGTTCGGCGACATTCTCGAGCCGCTGCTCGACCAGGGCGCGAGCTTCATCGACCCGACGCGCTTCACGGTGGATTTCGAGGCGAGCCTCGCCTATCCGGCGCTGCCGTTCCTGACGCTCAGGCTGGCGGTGATGGCGACGCGTCACTTCCGCGCCACCTATGGTCTCCATTGCGTGCGGCCCGAGCACGGGCCGTTTTACAAGCGCGTGCTGGGTTCGACCCTCATGTGCGAGGCCCGCAAATGGCACGATGTGGGATTTCCGATGGAGCTGTGGGGCACCAAGGTCGGCGAGGTCTATGACCGGACGCTCCGCCGCTACCCGTTCTTCCATTCATCCGACGAGGAGCGCCAGCATCTCTTCGCCGAGCCGCATCAAACGCCGATCTGGGTGCGTCCCACGGCGCGTGCCGACGAGCCGCCGGTTATCGCGCCGGTCGCGTCTGTGGCGCCTGTCGCCTGAAGCTTGCCCCGATCGATTACGCCGCGTGCTTGAGGGGATGCTGGGCTTTGCGGACCGGGACCATGCGGCGGTTGTGCCGGTTCGGCAGGCTGACGCCGAGGGCCTTGGCGACGGCAGCTTCGAGCAGGTGATCGAGATCGAGTTTGCGCATTCTGGACGTCCTTCCTGGTGCCTCGCTGGGAGGCTCATCTGGTGGAAGCAACGAGTCGATCTCGCGCCGGGTTGCTAAAACTTAATGTGAGGCAGGCCGCGACCTTCTTGTCCGCGACACAATTTGCCACAATCCTTATTAGTGGGCACACTCGTGCCGGTTCGCCGGGGGGCGAGTCGGAGACCTCAAAATGAACATTTTACCCCGCCTGATTGCCCCGCTGCTGGCCGCGGGGCTTGCCCTCACTGCCACAGCCGCTTCCGCTGCTCCAGGCATCGCCTCGGTCAACGCCAATGTGCGTTCCGGCCCGGGCACTGGCTACCGCGTGGTCGATACGCTCACCAAGGGCGAGTACGTCATCGTCAAGGAATGCGGGTTTGCCTGGTGCACGATCAGCCATATCGGCAAGGACGGTTTCGTGTCGCGCGCACTGGTCTATAACCCCTATTACGGGTCGAAGAGCTACTACCAGTTCGCGCCAAAGCACCCGCAGCCGGGCCGCTAGCACTCAATGGATCGGCATGCCGTCCAACCACCCGGTGGACGGCGCCGGTCAAACGCCGGTCAACTTCGCGCTTCTGGGTGAGGAGTCTTGCATGCGCAAACTCGTGCTGGCTGCCGTCGTCGCACAATTTGTCCTCGCTGCCGTGCCGGCGCTGGCACAGAGCGTCGATGCCTATGACGAGGGTTGGCACCGCGCGCCATTCTGGAGCGGCGAGTATCCAGGCGGTTTCAGCGTCGCCAAGACCACAATCGTGAAGTTGAGGCCATCGCTCGATCCCAAAGCCGAGCGGACGATCGCCTGCGAGCTCCCGCAAGGGGCGACCTATCAGCCGTGGAACGGCGACCGTGTGGAGAGCCAGGGATTGTCTTTCACCTCGTTCACCAAGATCGCCGAGTACAAGATGACCAAGGCGTTCGAAACGAGCCTCTATCGCCATGACGATGCAACCGAGGTGAAAGTCTCGCTCAAGCCCGGCGATACCTGGCGCTACCTCGTCTACTTCGCCGAGGGTGCGTTCCTGATGGACTATGAGGGTGTCGAGTATGACGGCAATCAGGACCTGTTCGAGTATGCCGAGCAGGAGGGCGACTCGAACGGCTACGAGGAGTGGCTGAGGATCAACTGCCCTGACAATCAATGGGGCTGGCTGTTCATGGGCGACATCAAAATGGACGAAGGCAGCTTCGTCAGCCCCAACATCACCGAATACGGCACGTCCAAGGACCTCGATTAGCCGGGCTGCACCTCGGGCTTGACCTCTTCGAGCTCGATCAGCGTGCCGTCGAAATCTTTCGGGTGAACGAACAGCACGGGCAGGCCGTGCGCGCCGATTTTCGGCGTGCCATCGCCGAGGATACGCGCGCCACCCTCAGTGAGGGTGCGTGCGGCATGCGCGAGATCGGGGACTTCAAAGCAGATGTGATGCATGCCGCCGTTTGGATGGTCGGCGAGGAATTTTGCGACCGGCGAAGTGTCGCCGAGCGGGGTCATCAGCTCGATCTTGGCGTTTTCGAGGGTCACGAAGACGACAGTGACGCCGTGCTCGGGCAGATCCTTCGCGTGATGCACATCGGCGCCGAGCAGATCACGATATTTTGCGGCGGCGACCGCGAGGTCGGGCACGACGATGGCGACGTGGTTGAGGCGGCCGATCATGAGAGGAATTGCCGCGTCATCGATTGCTCAACTTTCCCTC
>JBKJTB010000162.1:0-4346 GCA_046594305.1 Devosia sp.
CGAAGCTCATCTCGACCTTCTGGCCGCGAAAGGCTTCGGCGCTGAGCGAGAGGGATGGAACCCCGGCGCGCCACTCGACGGTCCAGTCGTGGTCGACCGAGCGGACTTCGCCGTTGGCCTCGTCGAACTTCATGAGGGTCTTCGACACCTTGGTCAGCGACGCCTTGGCGAAGATCTCGTACCAGCGGGCATCGACGATTTTCCATTCGGCGACGAGATCGCAGCCTTCCGGTGCGCCGTCTCGCACCTGCCACGGCGACCCGTCGCGGTTGAGGGCGAGGAGGGCGTCGCGCAAGGCGGCAGCCGAGGCCTTGGGGACGCCGGCTGCCGGTGATTTGTTGCCGGTGATGAAGTCGAAAAGACCCATGCTGCTCCGTCTGGCGTTTATGCCGGTTGTAGCGTTCCTGTCTCCGGTTCATCGCGCTTGGGCGGCGGGAAGGCAAGGGCCATCGCGGCGGCCGCAAGACCGACGCCTGCCGAGGCGATGTAGAGCCAGTGATAGGTGCCGTAGGTGTCGTAGAGCCAGCCACCGCCGAGCGGACCGAAGGCCATGCCGAGGCTCGAGGTGAGGGTGGTGGCGCCGAGCACCGTGCCCATGACCTTCTGGCTGAAATAGTCGCGGGCGAGGACCGAGTAGAGCGGCATTACACCGCCATAGACGAGGCCGAGGACTACCGCCAGCAGGTAGAAGTGCTGCAGCTCCGACACGTAGATGTACATGTAGATGCCGATCGCCTGCAGCGCGAGGCCGCCGACGATGACGCGCCGTACGCCGATGCGGTCGGCAAGCATGCCGAAGAAGACGCGGCCGAAGAGACCGGCGACACCCTCGACGCTGTAGATGCTCGCCGCCGACATTGCCGAGGCCCCGCAGATCATGGCGTAGCTGACGGTATGGAAGATCGGGCCGGAATGGGCGGCGCAGCAGAGGAAGAACACCACAGCCAGGACGATGAATTGCGGCGTGCGGAGCGCCGACCAGGCGGTCGAGGGCTTTGGCTGCGGCGCTGCCGTTGAGGCCGCCGGTACGGGAACAGGCGCCTCGGCAGCTTCTGGAGCTTTGCGGATGAGGAGAGATACCGGAACGAGGAGCACGGTCGCCCCGATGGCGATCATGAACATGGCGCTGCGCCAGCCATAGGTCGCGATCAGGATCGTCGCGAATGGGGTGATGACCATGGGCGCGACGCCGCCGCCCAGCGACACCAGCGAGACGGCAAGGCTGCGCCGCTTGTCGAACCAGCCCAGCGTCGCCGAAATGATGGGGGCGAAGAACGCGCCACCGGAGGCGCCGACGAGGCCGCCATAGGCGATCTGGAAGACCAGCAGATCGGTGGCGCGGCTGGCGATGAAGAGGCCGGTGCCGAGGAGGAGGGACGCGATCAGCACAACCGGACGAGCGCCGATGCGATCGCTGATGGTGCCCCAGGCGAAGCCAGCGACGCCCATGACGATGAAGCCGATGGTCATGGCGCCCGAGATACCGGCGCGGGTCCAGCCGGTCTCGTCGGCGATGGGTTGGAGATAGACGGGCAGCGCGAACAGCGCACCCATCGCAACGCAGGTGATCACCGCTCCGGCGGCGACGACGACCCAGCCATAGTGCAAACCGCTTTGAGAGTTCATTTCGAGGCTCCTCCGCATAACTCTGCCTCCTCGACGAACGGGACGCGAGAGATTCGACACGGCAAACGCAGATTTCGTGCGCTAACCACTTGTTATATGCAAGCGGTGTACCGAGGTACAAACCGGTTGTAAAGTGCAAGCAGTGAGTGGAGCTTAGTCTGTGGACATCAGGTCCGGGTGCCCGATCAATCTGTCGGTAGAAGTTTTGGGCGACCGCTGGAGCCTGGTGGTGCTGCGCGACATGATGTTCGGCAATTTTCGCACCTATGGCGAACTCCACGGCCATTCGCTCGAGGGCATTTCGACCAATATCCTCGGCAACCGGCTGCGTCATCTCGAGGCCGAGGGATTCATCGCGGCCGCGTCCGATCCGGCGCATAAGCAGCGAACGATCTACAGCCTGACCGAGAAGGCGATCCAGCTGGTGCCGGTGATGGCGGCGCTCGGGAGTTGGGGCGTGCGTTATCGTCCAGCGAGCCCAACTCTTGCGGCGCGCTCGATCGTGTTGGAAGAGGGCGGGCCGGCGATGTGGGGGGCGTTCATGGACGAGCTCCGGTTTATGCATCTAGGCGCGGTCAAGCCGCAGCGATCGGTGCTGGCGGAGCTCGATGCGGCCTATCAGGCGGCGGTCAAGAGCACGGCGGCCTGATCTCCGACAGGGCTCGTGCGCGACCGGGTCATTGTGCGCTAGAAGGCGGCATGAGTGGGCTGCAGATTTACGTCGATGCCGATGCGTGTCCGGTCAAGGACGAGGTTTTGCGCGTGGCCGCGAGGCACTCGATCAAGGTGATTTTCGTCGCCAATTTCGGGCTCAGGCCGTCGCGCGACCCGATGATCGCCAATGTTGTGGTGCCGCAAGGGGCGGACGCGGCCGATGACTGGATCGTCGAGCATGCCGAGGCGGGTGACATCGTGGTGACATCGGATATTCCGCTGGCGCGGCGGGCGATCGAGAAAGGGTCAGCGGTGATGGGGCCGACCGGACGGCCGTTCACGGTGACCTCGATCGGCATGGCGCTGGCGATGCGGGAGCTGAACCAGCATCTGCGCGAGACGGGCGAGAGCCGGGGGCTCAATGCCGGGTTCACGGCCAAGGACCGCAGCGCGTTCCTGCAGGCGCTCGACGAGGCCGTGGTGCGGGGCAAAAGAAAGGCCCCGTGAGGGGCCTTTCCGTGAACCGATGGTTCGGAGAGCTCAGAGCTCTTTGATGTTGGCAGCAGAGACCTTGCCGTCGCGGCCGGTCTCGAGGTCGTAGGAGACCTTCTGGCCTTCGCGCAGGGTGCTGAGGCCGGCGCGCTCGACAGCGGAAATGTGGACGAACGCGTCCTTGCCGCCGCCGACGGGCTCGATGAAGCCGAAGCCTTTAGTGGTGTTGAAGAATTTCACGGTGCCTTCAGTCATAGCTTTGATCCTTTGAGAGGCAGGTTCCGGGGGCGACATGCCACACCGGCGACGTTCGTGCTTTTCTCATTAGATCAAGCAACCGGGCGAACCGGACCGTCAGTAGCCGCAAGACGGTAGCGAAGCGTATGGGCGACCATATGAGGCCAAATGGCGGCGATTACAAGAATGGAATCGCGCCCGCGGACCGGCGATCAGCGCGCCAGATCGGCTTCGGCGACGACGCGCTCGAAGGATTCGCTGTCGCTGCGAACGCGGTAGAGCAAGGCGCCGTGCCCCTCATAGGGGAGGAGGGCGATGACCTTGCAGCCGCTGGCCGAGCGCTGCACGGAGTAGCCGCCGCCATTCATGCGCAGCTTGTCGCCGACGCGGTAGCGGTGGGTGGGGACCGGGGCGGTGCGCCGGGCGGGACGGGCGAGACCGGCGGCCTGGGTCGAAAAGCTGTCCTCGAACGTCTCGTCGATCGTGGGGGAAGGCTGCTTGCGCCCGCCGCCGCGCTTGATGGGGGTCACGGAAATGGACTTGAGAGGGGGCACGGGCGATCCTTGTCAGCAGGCTTAGGCAGCGTTCCCGGGCGATGACACCGCGCAGGTCGAACGCGCGGGCCTGACCGCGGTGGCCTGCTCTAGCACCGAACCCGCCAAATGGCCAAACAAACCGGCCTAGTGGCTCGCGGCTGCGCGCGGCAGCGGATAGCCGGCGGCATCGTAGAGGGCAGCGATTTCGGCGCCCAGATAGCGGATTTCGTCGGCTTCGATGAGGGCGCCGGCACGCTCGGCCACCGGAAGATCCTCCTGGGCGAAGCGGACGGCCTCGGCGAGGGTGTCGAAGCGCTGGTAGCGCAGCGGGCCGCGTCGGTGATTAGGGGCGGGAAACAGCTCGGCGGGGGCGTTGTAATCGACGTTGTCGTTCATGAGCTGAACCCGGGAAAATTGCTGGCGAGGAGCACCGCAAGGAGCGTCGCGGTGGCGCCGAAGACGAAGGCGAGTTTGCGGAAATGCGGCATCGGGCCGACCACGCGGGCCGGCGGCAGAGGGTCGACGGGCATGGTGGGACTTTCTGTTGGTGCCGCGTAACGCGGGCGAGGTGCAGTGTGCGCCTAACGGGAACGAAACACAAACGCGGGGCGCGTGGCTGCGCCGCTGCGTCAGGCCGCCGGCTTCACGTGGTAGCAGAAGTTGCAGTGGCCATCGCCGGCCATGCAGGTGGTGGTGCGCTCGAGGGTCAGGCCGAGCTGGTCGGCCATGGCGAAATCGCCGTCGCAGATAAGCAGCTGCCCCAGATCGCGGGCGCCGATGCGCTCCATGAACTCGGCATAG
>JBKJTB010000190.1:0-16290 GCA_046594305.1 Devosia sp.
GCTCGCGGTCGGCGTAGCTATTCGGCCGGGACTGCGTCCCCGCCTTCGGCAGGCACATCGCCACCTTCCAGCGGCGCGTCTTCGCCGGTGTCGGGCCCGGCTGTGTCGTTATTGACCGGGTCCTTCAATTGCAAGGTCCAGTCGCTGCGGTTCTGCGTATCGACCTCGAAAAAGCCGGTTCGCTCATAGCCGCGGGCGAGGCAGTTCTCGGTGTCGAAGATCGTAAACGTCTCATCGCGCGTGCACATGAAATTGTCGCCGTCCCAGGCGCCGCCGCCGAGATCGTCGGCGACGTAGAGGTAGTAGAAGCGCGAATTGAGGTCGCCCTGGAAGACGATGGCGCATTGGCCGGAGGGGGCGACCCACCAGCCTTCCGATTGCCAGCCGCGCTCGGCGCGATAGCCCAGCGCGATCGATACGGCATTTGAGCTCTGGTTGCAGACGCGCAGATCGGCACGGGCCGGCGCGGCCGAGGCGATGAGCGCCATCAGCATCAGACCGGCGATGGCGAGGGCTGTGCGCAGCAGGGGCAAGGGGTGGCCGGACGTCATGGGAGTTGGCTCTTTTGAACGCGGGAGGCGCGGGAGTGTCAACGGCTAATCCGCGGATTTGGCGGAATAGCGGCCTTGCCCCAGGCGCAGGAACCCTGACGGGCGACGGCCGGTTGCCGCGGGGGACAAGCGCGCTGTGAGTTACGGGGAATTGCGGCGCTTTTGGCTTGAGTTGGCTCGCCTTGTGCGGTTGAACGCTGCGGCAATAGAGGTAGTCCCATGGCCAAGCAGCCCACCGTTTCCAGCGACAGCGTCGCGCAGGACCAGATCCGCGCCTTCATCGAGCGCATCGAGCGCATGGAGGAGGAAAAGAAAGCGATCGCCGACGACATCAAGGAAATCTACGCCGAGGCCAAAGGCAACGGTTTCGACACCAAAGTGCTGCGCAAGATCATCGCCATCCGCAAGCAGGACCATGCCGAGCGCATGGAGCAGGAAGCGCTGCTGGAGCTGTATATGGCGGCGCTGGGCATGGCGAGCGCGCCGGCGAACGACGACTAGAATAGTGTTTTTCCTGCGAGCGTGACCGCGGTCGCGCTCGCAGCTTAGCCGGCTTCGATCCAGCCGGAGCTGCCGTCGGCGGTGCGGATGTGCAGCCAGCTGCCCTCAACGCCGAGGATACGGACGCGTTCGCCCGGTTCGGTGCGGAAGACGCCCTGGGCACTGCTATCGGGCCTGGCGCGCGCGGTGATCGACGCTTCGATGCGGGCAGTACGGCCTGCGAGATCGCCGTTGCCCTTGCCCTTGATGGTTGCCTTGGTGGTCGAGTCGTCGGCGCTGGCAGCGGGCTCATCGGTTGGGGCAGGGGCTGTCGCGACAACACTGGCGAGATAGCGCGAATAGACCCAGCCGGTGGTGCCATCGGCGAGGGTGATCTCGACCCAGCCGCCGTCGGTCGCGCCGGTGTGGAGGGCCTGACCGGGCTGGAGGACGGCGACCGTCGCCGTCGCGGTCGACGGGCCGGCGCGGAGGTTCACCGCGGAGGGGCCGATGCTGTCGGGGCGCAGATCGGGATCGACCAGCGGCGCGCCCTCGAGATCGGTCTCGGGCGTGGTGAGGGCCGCGGTCTGGAGGTTGGGATCGGGTTCGGCGATTGGCGCCGGGGCAGCGGTGAAACCAGGGCTCGTAGCCGCGACCTGCTCAGGGCCGGCGTTGCCCGCGCTGAGCATGGCATCTATGGCGGCGATGGTTTCCTGGCTGGTGGCGTCCTGAATCACGGCGGCGTCAGCGACAGCCGCACGGTCGCCGCCCGGAATGAGCAGCATCGCGCCGAGCAGTCCGGCGCATCCGGTTGCGATCATCATGAGGCGAGTGCGGCGATACATTCAAACGGTCTCCGACCAATAAAGAGCCGGAGGAGCCAGAGGGTTCCAATCTGGTGAGGCGCAAGAGCGATTCGCCGCGAGACGGTTAAGTTTTGACTTCGCGCACCGCGGTGCCGTCGGCGATGCCGAGGGTATTGAGCACGGTGGCGACAATGCCGGCGCGGTCGAGGCCGGCGGCGGCGTACATGTCAGCCTGGCTGGCCTGTTCGACGAAACTGTCGGGGATCATCAGCGGGCGGAACTTGAGCTTGCCGTCGAGCAGGCCGTTGCTGGCGAGGAAGGTTGCCACATGGCTGCCGAAGCCGCCGATGCCGGATTCTTCGACGGTGATCAGCAGTTCGTGATCGCGGGCGAGTTTGGCGATCAACTCCTCGTCGAGCGGCTTCAGGAACCGCGCGTCGGCAATGGTGGGGGTGAGGCCGAAAGCGGCGAGCTTTTCGGCGGCGGCGAGGATTTCGCCGAGGCGGGTGCCGAAATTGAGGAGGGCGACGCCGCTGCCTTGCCGGACGATGCGGCCCTTGCCGATGGGCAGGATAGAACCGTGTTCCGGCAGTTCCACTCCGAGGCCGTCGCCGCGCGGGTAACGGAAGGCGATGGGGCCGTTGTCGTAGGCGGCGGCGGTGGCAACCATATGCCGGAGTTCGGCCTCGTCGGCGGCGGCCATCACCACCATGCCGGGGATGGCGCCGAGATAAGCGCTGTCATAATTGCCGGCGTGCGTGGGGCCGTCGGCGCCGACATAGCCGGCGCGGTCGATGGCGAAGCGGACCGGCAGATGCTGCACGGCGACGTCGTGGATCACCTGGTCGTAAGCGCGCTGCAGGAACGTCGAGTAGATCGCGGCAAAGGGCTTCATGCCCTCCGTCGCGAGCCCGGCGGCGAAGGTGACGGCGTGCTGTTCGGCGATGCCGACGTCGAAGATGCGCGTAGGGAACAGTTCGGCGAATTTGTCGAGGCCGGTGCCCGAAGGCATGGCGGCAGTGATGGCGACGATGCGCTCGTCGCGACTGGCCTCGTCGATCAGGCTCTCGGCGAAGACGTTGGTGTAGGACGGCGCATTGGACGGCGCCTTGGCCTGGGCGCCGGTAACGACGTTGAACTTCGACACGCCGTGATATTTGTCGGCGCTGCTCTCGGCGGGCTCGTAGCCTTTGCCTTTCCGCGTGACGACATGCACCAGGATCGGGCCGCTCTCGGCGTCGCGGATATTGTTGAAGACGTCGACGAGGTCGTCGACATTGTGGCCGTCGATCGGGCCGACATAGAAGAATCCGAGCTCCTCGAACAGCGTTCCACCGGTGAAGAAGGAGCGGGCGAATTCTTCGGTCTTGCGCGCCGTCTCGTGGACGATGCGCGGCATCTTTTCGGTGATGGATTTGGCGCGGTCGCGGACGCCGCGATAGAGCGGACCGGAGACGAGCTTCGCCAGATAGGCCCGCAGTGCGCCGGTGGGCGGCGCGATCGACATGTCATTGTCGTTGAGTACGACGATGAGGCGCGCATCCATGGCGCCGGCATTGTTCATGGCCTCATAGGCCATGCCCGCCGACATGGCGCCGTCGCCGATCACCGCGATGACGTTGCGGGTCTCGCCCTTGAGCTGCGACGCGACAGCCATGCCGAGGCCGGCCGAGATCGAGGTGGACGAGTGGCCGGCGCCGAAGGGGTCGTAGTCGCTCTCGGCGCGACGGGTGAAGCCGGACAGGCCGTTCCTGGCGCGGAGCGTGCGGATCCGGTCGCGGCGGCCCGTCAGCACCTTGTGCGGGTAGGCCTGGTGGCCGACGTCCCAGATCAGGCGGTCGTTCGGGGTGTCGAAGACGGCGTGCAGCGCGACGGTCAGCTCGACGACGCCAAGGCCGGCGCCGAGGTGCCCGCCGGTCACCGAGACGGCGTCGATCACTTCGGCGCGCAACTCATCGGCGAGTTGGCGGAGCTGCGGCCGGTCGAGCGATTTGAGATCGGCGGGCGACTGGATGGTGTCGAGCAGGGGAGTAGTCGGGCGTTCGGACACGGGCGTCCCTTCGTGTTGCCAAAGGTTTAGGCGTCCCGTGGGGGGATTTCAACCAAGGGTCTGTGCAGAAACGAGGGAGTTTTGCCGCAGGTTTCCGCCGCCGCGGCGTTCGCGACGGCCGTCGATGGGGCGATCAGGCGGCCGGCAGCAGGCGCTGGCGGATCTGGTCGTCGGTCGGCATCTGGCCGTTGGGCGTCAGGGTGTCGACGGCCTGGGGGATGGTTTTGGCCAGCCGCTCAAGCAGTTCCTCGCGCGAGAGGCCGGTGCGCTGCGCCAGTTCGGCGAGGTTTTCGCTGCCGATCGCCTGCTCCACCTGATCGGGACGAAGGCCCTGCGTCGGGACGCCCGGTTTGATCCAGGAGTCGGCGACATCCGCATGGCCGGCGCTGCGGAACGAGCCGAGCAGGTCGCCCAGGCCTCCGGCGAGACCGCCGGCCCCGAGGCCGGAGAGGATATCGCCGAAGCCGCCCGCGGGGGCGCGGCCGGCATCGACGCCATCGGCGGAGACCGGGCCGCCGCTGTTGAACAGGCCGCCAAGGCTGTTGCCGATGCCGCCCAGAATATCAGGCGAGCCGTCGGGATTTTGCGGTGAGCGGGATTTCAGGTCGTCGATGGCGCCTGAGATCTTGTCGCGGTTCTGGTAGCCGGCGACGGCCAGCAGGCCGAGCAGCGCCAGCATGGAGGGCATCCCTCTTGCCATGATGTTTCTCCTTCTACCGGGTCAGACGGCGCGGCGGCGCGACAAGGCGCCCCACACGAAGAGGACGATGATGGCGCCGATCACGGCACCGATCAGCCCGGCGCCTTCACCCGGCTGGTACCAGCCGAGAGCCTGACCGAGGAACGTCGCGACGAAGGCGCCGATGATGCCCAGGATCGTCGTCAGGATGAAGCCCGAGGGCTCGCGATTGCCGGGGACGATGAATTTGGCGAGGAGGCCGGCGACGAAGCCGATCAGAATAGTCCAGAGAATGCCCATGGAACGCTCCTTGAGGACGCGTGATGCGTCAGGGTGCTCCAACAAGCTTTGGCTGCGGGAAATGTTCCAATGTGCCGTCCGGCACCATCGGCTGGCGGCTTAGCGCGAGGCGACGAGGAGGGGCTTGCGGACGATGAAGATGTCGTAGCGCGGCGGGGCGCGGCTGTCGTCTTCGAGCGTGAGGCGGTTGGCCATGGGGCCGAGTTCGGCGGTGTTGTCGAGGTAGCCTTCGGGTTCGTACATCTCGGCGAAGTGCATGTCGGTCATCATCACCGGCTCGACCAGCGTTTCGTTGACGTGGTCGATTTCAGGGGCGACGAGGTCGAACTGGCGCGGCTTGAGGCCGACGAGCACTTCGCGGGCCGGCGCGGCAGAGACAAGGCTGTTGGCGATGGCGCTGCTGCCATTGGCTTCGGTCACGGCGGACCAGGTCATGTCGAAGATGTTCTTGGCGAGGTCGAGACCGTTGGTGCCGCCAAGCGAGGCGATCCGGATATCGGAGGTGTCGATCTTGGGCGTTTCGGTCGGGCCGACATCGCCGGCGGCTGTCTCGCGCTGGATCAGGATATCGAGCGCACGCTGGGCGCCGGCATCGGGCGCAATCTCAGGGGCGTAGGCGGTCAGCACTTCGTCACGCGGCGTCATCAGGATGCGCGGCGCCGGGACAGGACCCTCGAAGGTGGAGAGGGCGCCCAGCGCGGTTTGCGTGTCCGACGAGAGCGTGTCGCGCGTCGCGACCATCATGCTCGGCGTCTTGGGCATGGGGATGACCATCGAGAGCGGCGCGCTGGGATTGCCGAAGGGGCTGTTGAGGGCCGTGAAGGGATTGTTGTTGGGGTCGAGCGCCACGACGCTGCTGCCGCCCGGACGGCGCAGCATGGGCATCGGCGCGGTGATGTTGATGGTCGAGACGGTGCGCTGAGCCGGATCGAGCGAGGCCAGCATGATGTCGCCGGTGTCAGGGACCATGATGGACGGGCTGCCGTTGCAGGGCACCTGCTTGCACTTCTTCCATTCGGCCTGCGCGAAGGCGTAGCCCTGCTGCGACAGCGGCTTGCCATCGACGGGAATGTGCATGGTCCTGCCGTCGGGGAAGACTTGTTTCAGCTGTGCGGTGGTCATGCGCGGCCAGGCGCGAACGCTGCCGGTGTCCATGTGAACGAAGGGGCTGCCCGAGGTCGGGTAGTAGCCGACGCCGCCGACCTGGTGCTTCATCGCGGCGGCGCGAAGCGTCGACAGCTTCACGCCGGGGATGAAGACGTCCATCGCCTTGCCCTGCATATGCTGGCTGTTCTCGGCGACGCCGGAGGATTTAGCGCGCAGCATCGCGTTGGTCTTGGGCTCGCGATAGGACGAAACGATGTTGTAGGGCTGGCCGGTGCCGACGTCCTGGTAGACCTCCCAGAGGAGATCGAACAGATGCGGGTCCATCTTGGTGGGCGTGCCGGTGCGCCAGTCGGCGAGAAAGAGGTTCATCTCGCGCAGGACGGCGGGGTCGTACTGGCCGTTCTTCTTGAAGGTGAACTTGCCGTCCTTGCCGGTGTGGGTGTGATGCAGCCAGAGCGTGCGGTCGTTGGAGGCGGCGGTCACCGGAACGGCGGCCTGGGCGAGGAACAGCGCGAGGCCGGCGGCAATCGCCGCGGCGCGCAATCCCAAAATACGCCAATCGAAGTGCGGTCTACCCGTCACGCCCCACAGCCCAAAATGCCCAGTCATCCTGCCGATACTAGCGCCGAGACCCGTAAGAGTTTCTTAACGCTAACGACTGGTAACGACCCTGCCAGCCAATCACGATCAGCCGCGCAAGCTGCCCAGCCTTTGCAGGTTTTAAGCAAAAAACGCGGCTGAACCAAGGCTCAGGTGTTAAGCCAAGGTAAATGAAGGGAATATCGGGGGAGAAGCGGTGCATAAAGGGCAACCTGGCCGGCAGGCTTGAAGGATGTTGTCAAATTTGACAACATCGAGGACACGATGATCGCATCGCGACCGATTTCCTGGATCAAGGCCGCACGGAAGGCATTTGAAGGCTTTCCGACCGAGGTTCAGGACGACATCTTCACCGCGCTTATCATCGCAGCCAGCGGGCGGAAATCTGAGAATGCAAAGCCGATGCTCGGTCTCGGAACGGGTGTCCTGGAAATTGCCGTCAAGCACCGCGGCAATGCTTGGCGGGCGGTTTATGTCGTGCAGATCGGGTCGGCGATCTGGGTCGTCCATGCGTTCCAGAAGAAGTCGACCTCTGGCATCGCGACGCCAAAGCATGAAATCGAGCTCATTCGTGAGCGGCTGAAGAGATTGAGAGAGGACCTGAAATGAGTGACGAGGACGACTTCGAACTTGTCCATGGTTCCGGCAACGTCTTTGCCGATTTTGGACGGCCTGATGCTGACCTGATGCAGCTCAAAGCAATTCTTGCGGCACGCATTATCGGCGAGTTGGACGACCGCGAGTTGACGGTGCGCAAAGCCGAGGAACTCACTGGCATCGCCGCCGCTGATTTTTCGCGTATCCGGCGAGCCAAGCTCGACCGCTTTTCGATCGAGCGCCTTATCGCGATCCTCGGACGGTTCGATCAGCGCGTGGAGATCGACGTCCGCTTTACGCCTCGCGCGAAAGTCGCCTAAGCCTATTCGGCGTTCAGCAGCTCGATGAGCTTCTTGTTGTGGCCGTAGACGTCGCCGTAGCTGCGGATGGTGCCGTTTTCGTCGACGCGCAGCGTGAAATACATCAGGTGCACGGGGATCTTGCTCTTGAGCGTGACCCACTTTTCCTTGGGGCCGAACAGGCCCTCGAGGGAGGCCTGGGTCAGCTCGGGGTTGGTTTCGACCAGCGCGCCGGCGAACTCGAGCGGGTTCATGACGCGCACGCAGCCATGCGAATAGGCCCGGAAGGCGCGGGAGAACAGCGACTTCGAGGGCGTGTCGTGCAGGTAGACGTTGTGCTCGTTGGGAAAGAGGAACTTGATCTTGCCCAGCGCATTGCTCGGCCCGGGCTTCTGCCGGATCGAGTAATTGTTGATGTTGGTGGTGGTCCAGTCGATGCCCGCGGCGTTGATGACCTTGCCGCCCGACAGCATCTCCATGTTCTGGCCGTCGAGATAGTAGGGATTGGCGATGAGGTGCGGCTTGATCTCGGCGGCGGCGATCGAAGGCGGGACGTTCCAGTAGGGGTTCACGACGATGTTCTGGATCTCGTCGGAGAACACCGGGGTCTGGTTCTTGGGCGTGCCGACGACGACGCGGGTGGTGTGCACCGGCGCGCCGTTCTTCATGATCCAGACGGTGAATTCGGGGATGTTCACCTCGACGTGGAAGTCGCCGAAATTGTCGGGCTCCCAGCGCCAGCGCTCCATGTTGGCGACGATGTCGTCCTTGCTGACATTGCCGCCACCATTCAGCGCCGCAACGGTGGCAGGGCCCATCACGCCGTCGGCGGTGAGGCCGAGTTCAGCCTGGAAGGCCGAAATGGCATCGGCCAGCGCCTGGTCATAAGTGATGTCGACTTTGGCGTCGGTGGCACCTTCCGGGATTTCGGGGGCGGCGACGCCGAGGCGCTGACGAAGGAGCGGCACACGCTCGTCGTCCATCCCCAGCTTCAGCGTCTTGCCGTCTGGAATGGCGACCTGCTCGATGGTGAGGCTGCCATCGTAGAATTTGGCGAGGGCGGCCTTGAGGCGCCCGAACTCCTCGTGGCTCGGATCGAGGCCGAGGAGAATCTGATCGGGCGTGTCGGAGGCGGCGAGCTTCAAGAGCAGCTCGGCTTCGTCGACGCGCTTGGGCGTGATGGTGAGGAGCTTGCTGACCGCAGTGGGGGCGATGCGGCCGCCATAGGCGTCCTGCGCGTAACGGACCGCGGCCTGCGAGAAGGCGGTCTCGAGGGCGGCGAGTTTGAGCGGATCGGTGCCGGCCGCAGCGGGGTCGAGATCAGCCGTCATATAGTCCGACGGACGGAAGCCTTCGAGCGCGGAGGCCTTGAAGACCTCGATGATCTTTTCGGCGTTGGCTGAGAAGGAGACGGCGCTGCCGACGCCCGGCGTCAGCCACAGCGGCTCGAAGCCGCGGGCGCCGTAGAAGAAATAGAGCTTCTGAGCCTGGGCGTAAGCGCGCGTATCCTTGTCGGCTTCGTAATAGGCCTTCTGCAGGCCGGCCTTGATGATGCGGGCGAGATCGCTGCGCGGCGGGGCAATGACGATCTTGGTCAAGGCGGCCTGCTGGACGACGGCCTCCTGCGCGAGGCTCGGAACGGCCGTGCCGGTAAGAGCGACGCCGGCAAGCAGCAAGGCCATAAGAACGCGCAAGGCAGTCTCCGTCATTTCAGGCATTCGGCGCTGGGGGGAGTGCGCGCGAGGAATACCGTCTGGTCCTAATCCACAAGCGTTAACGCAGGCAATTCCTCACCTTTTTGTGTTCCGGCGATGTGGCCTTTGCGCAACGGGAACAGGCGTTACCGTGGCTCAGGCCGCGTCGCTTTGCACACCGTCCTCGAGGCCGTAGTCGCGGAGCTTGCGGTAGAGGGTGGAGCGCCCGATCTTGAGCGCCCGCGCCACCTTCGACATCCGTCCCCCATAATGCTTGAGCGCGAAAGCAATCAGCTCGCGTTCGAGATCGGGGAGCGGCGCTACTTCGCCCCTGGCATCGAGGAAGCGGTCAGGAATGGACTCCCGCGCTTCGCTCTCCCGGCGAGACCTAACGGCATCGATGTGAATGGGGGCTGAAGGGGAGGGCAGCGACTCGGTCAGCTTCAGCGTCTCGTCGCGACCGCGGGTCTGGGCGACGATCTGCGGGAAGTCGGCGAGTTCGAGATAGCCGCCGTCGGACAATACGATGGCGCGGTAGATGGCGTTCTCGAGCTGGCGGATGTTGCCGGGCCAGTTGTAGGCGGCGAGCAGTTCGAGAGCCGGACCCGAGAGGCCGGCGATGCGCTTGCCGGCTTCGGCGGCGAAATGGGCGATGAAATGGGTGGCGAGCGGTTCTATGTCTTCGGGGCGCTCGCGCAGCGGCGGGGCGTAGATGGGGAAGACGTTGAGCCGGTAATAGAGGTCCTCGCGGAACTCGCCGGTCTGGGCGAGGCCGAGCATGCGCCGGTTGGTGGCGGAAATGATGCGGACGTTGACGCGCTCGGGTTTGGTCGCGCCAACGGGCTCGATCTCACCATCCTGCAGGGCGCGGAGGAGTTTCGCCTGGGCGTCGAGTGGCAATTCGCCGATTTCGTCGAGGAACAGCGTGCCGTTGTGGGCCTCGGTGAATTTGCCGGCGTGATCGGCGATGGCGCCGGTGAACGACCCCTTCTTGTGGCCGAAGAGGGTCGATTCGATCAGATTTGTGGGGATGGCGGCGCAGTTGACGGTGACGAAGGGTTTTGTTGCGCGGTCGCCCATGCCCTGGATGACGCGCGCGATCAGCTCCTTGCCGGTGCCGGTTTCGCCCTCAATCAGCACCGGGATCTGCGATTTGGCGGCCTTCTGGCTCAGCGTCAGAACGCGGTGCATGGCGGGCGAGCGGGTGACGATGTCTTCGAGGCCGAGCGTGCCGGCGCGGCGATTGCGCTCGGTGCGGACGATGGTCTCGAGTTGGTCGAGCTTCATGGCGTTGCGGAGGGAAACGATGAGGCGTTCCGGCGCGACCGGTTTGACGAAGAAGTCTACGGCGCCCTGACGCATCGCGGAGACGACGGTTTCGAGCGAGGAATGGGCGGTCTGGATGATGACGGGGGCGGTGATGCCGTCGCGGGCCATGGCTTCCATCACCGCCATGCCGTCGCGGTCGGGCATGACGAGATCGAGGATGATGGCGCCGAAGCCGGGGCTCGAGCGCATGAGGCTCAGCGCCTCATCGCCGCCCTGGGCCGTGACCGGCGTGAATCCGGCACGGCGGGCGACCTCGGAAGTCAGCCGCAATTGCACCGGATCGTCGTCCACGATGAGAACGCGCGTCATCAAGTCTCCCCAAGCTGTTCTGATCCGCGACCTGCCCCCAGAGGCGAATCGCGGTGTGCCGTTTCGGAGCAGAATGGAAAGCGCGGGTTAAGAGCGGTTTAAGGATGCGGGGGATAGGCCGAGGTCGTCTTCGCGCATGTGACGAACGTTGAATATCTCGACCTCATCGTCGAACACGCCGTAGCCAACGATGTAGCCACTGCTTGAAAAGGGCACGAGTAAGTCGCGTTGCTCGGGATCGAGGTCATCCGACATTCGACCAGCCCCAGGAAAGTCTTTCAGTATCTCTGTTGCGTCGATGATCGTGACGATGGCGCGGGCGGCGCTGCGAGGACTCTTTTCGGACAAGAAGGCCTCCAGCCGGTCGAGATCGGCAAGCGCCTCGTCGATCCAGGTGACGCGAGCCATTCTCTAGGTGTGCAGCTTGGGCATGGGCGCGCGCTCGCCACGCGCGCGCTTTTCCATCCATTCCCGGACCTCGTCTTGGGTAAGGTGGAGGCCGGTGCGCTGGTAGTTTTCATGCGCATCTCGCATCTGCTGGCGAAGCGCCTTGCGGTGTTCCTTTCGCTCAACATATTGCGTGATGGCGTCCGTCATCAGCCAGTTCGACGACCGACTTTCATCGTCCGCGATCGCACGCACGCGTTCCCGCAATCCGGCAGGCAATTTGATCGACGTGCTGCTCGCCATCTTCGGGTACTCCTTGGTGGTACCTCGTAATACCACAACCTGCTAAATCAGCCAAATGTCCCGCTTGAGTGGGCGTTTGCCCCGGAATATGGTCCGCGCCGACAATCTATCTTCGACGAAAGTCTGATCGTATGGCTGACCTAGTTCGCGCCCCCGCGGCGAATGTCCAGAAGGGGCACAATGAGTTCGGCGAGCTGCCGGGGTGGGATTTGAACGATCTCTATCCCGGGCCGGACTCGCCGGAATTGAAGCGCGATCTCGACTGGTCGAAGGCGGAGGCCAAGGCCTTCGAGGCGGACTACAAGGGCAAGCTTGAGGGGCTGGCGAAGGCGGGACGGCTCTACGAGGCGGTGGCGCGGTCGGAGAAGCTGGGCGATGTGACCGGGCGGCTCTCGGCGTTTTCGTATCTGCGATATGCGCTTAATACGCAGGATCCCGAGAGGATGAAGTTCCTCGGCGATCTCAGCCAGGCGATCACGGACCTCGCGACCGGGCTGCTGTTCTGGGAGCTCGAACTCAACAAAATCGACGACGCGGTGATCGAAGCGGCGCTGGCGATGGACGAGAATCTGGCGCGCTACCGTCATTGGTTCGTCGAGCTGCGCAAGGCGAAACCCTATCAGCTCGACGAGAAGATCGAGGAGCTGTTCTTCGAGAAGTCGGTGACCGGCGCGCAGGCGTGGAACCGGCTTTTCGACGAGACCATGTCGGGGCTGAAGTTCGACGTCGATGGCGAGATCCTGCCGATTGAGGGCGCGCTGCACCTGCTGTCGGATCGCGACGAGAAGAAGCGCGAGGCGGCGTTCAACGGCGTCGGCAAGACGCTCAACGACAATGCCCGGCTGTTTACGCACATCACCAACGTGCTGGCCAAGGACAAGGAAATCTCCGACCGCTGGCGCGGCTACAAGGACATCGCCGACAGCCGCCACATGGCGAACTCGGTCGAGCGCGAAGTGGTCGATGCGCTGGAGACGGCGGTGCGCGAGGCCTATCCGCGGCTCTCGCACCGCTACTACCAGATGAAGGCCAAATGGTTCGGCAAGGACCAGCTCAATGCCTGGGATCGCAATGCGCCGCTGCCGACCAGCGACGACCGGACGTTCGACTGGGAAACGGCCAAGACCACGGTGCTCGACGCCTATGGCCGGTTCTCGCCAAAATTGCGCGAGGTGGCCGAGCCGTTCTTTATCGGCGGCTGGATCGACGGGCCGGTGCGCGAGGGCAAGGCCATGGGCGCGTTCGCGCACCCGACGGTGCCGTCAGCACATCCGTATTTGATGCTCAACTACCTCGGCAAAGCGCGCGATGTGATGACGCTAGCCCATGAACTGGGGCATGGCGTGCATCAGGTGCTGGCCGGGCCGCAGGGCTCGATCCTCTCGAACACGCCGCTGACGCTGGCCGAGACCGCGTCGGTGTTCGGCGAGATGCTGACGTTTCGTTCGATGCTGGACCAGACCACCGACAAGAAGCAGCGCTTTGCGATGCTGTCGGGCAAGGTCGAGGACATGCTCAATACGGTGGTGCGGCAGATCGCGTTCTACAGCTTCGAGCGCCGCGTCCATACCGCCCGCAAGGAGGGCGAGCTGACCCGCGAGCAGCTCGACCAGATCTGGCTCGACGTCTGTGCCGAGTCGCTGGGGCCGGGGGTCAAGCTCAACGACGGCTACGGCATCTTCTGGAGCTACATCCCGCACTTCATCCACTCGCCGTTTTACGTCTATGCGTATGCCTTCGGCGACTGCCTTGTGAACTCGCTCTATGCCCAGTATGAGAAGGCCAGCGACGGGTTCGCAGAGCGTTATTTCGAGCTGCTCAAGGCCGGGGGGTCCAAGCACCATTCGGAACTGCTCAAGCCCTTCGGGCTCGATGCGCGCGATCCGGGTTTCTGGTCGCTGGGACTTTCCATGATCGAACGCCTGATCGGCGAACTCGCCGAGACTTCCCCTAACTGACATCATCTGCCGAGGACTGAATGGCCGACCACTCTCACGACACCGAAACGATCTCCGCCGATATGGACTACGCCCAGCACGAAGCGACCTGGGCCACGTTCAGCAATCTCATCAAATGGGGCATCATCGGCCTCGTGGTGCTGGTCCTCGCGCTCTACATCTTCATCAATCCCTGAGGCCTGCGGGCCGGTCCGGGCGTCACGTCCGGGCCGCTGAGGAGACGCTCATGAAAATTGCTATCGTCCGCGAGCGGGCCGATGGGGAAACCCGTGTGGCAGCAACGCCGGAGACTGCGGCCAAGCTGATCGCGCTCGGTGCAAGTGTTTCGATCGAGAGGGGCGCGGGCGCGCTGGCTCGCTTCCCGGATGCCGACTACGAGAAGGCGGGCGCGACGCTGGGCAGCGGCGCGGAGGTCGTCAAGGATGCCGACATCCTGCTTACGGTGCGCCGTCCGCAGGTCGAGGTACTGATCGGTGCCAAGGCGGGCGCGCTGGTGATCGGGTCGATGGACCCCTACGGCAATGAGGGCGAGATCGAATCGCTGGGCAAGGCCGGCTTCACGGTCGTGGCGATGGAGTTCATGCCGCGCATCACCCGTGCGCAGGTGATGGATATCCTGTCGAGCCAGGCGAACCTCGCTGGCTACCAGGCGGTGATCGACGCGGCAGGAGCCTTCGAGCGCGCCTTCCCGATGATGATGACGGCGGCCGGTACAGTGCGGCCGGCGAAGGTGTTCGTGATGGGCGCGGGCGTCGCGGGCCTCCAGGCAATCGCGACGGCCAAGCGGCTGGGCGCAGTGGTGAGTGCGACGGACGTGCGCGCCGCGGCGGGCGAGCAGGTCGAGTCGCTGGGCGCGAAATTCATCATGACCGACGCGCTGAAGGATGCGTCAGGCACCGGCGGCTATGCGCGGGAGCTGACCGCCGATGAGAAGGCGGCGCAGGCGACGCTGACCGCATCGCATATCTCGAAGCAAGATATCGTCATCACCACGGCGCTGATCCCGGGCCGACCCGCACCCAAGCTGGTGACGGCGGCGATGGTCGAGAGCATGCTGCCCGGGTCGGTGATCATCGATCTCGCAGCCGAGCGCGGCGGCAATGTCGAGCTGACCAAGCCGGACGAGACGGTGGTCACCGCCAATGGCGTCACCATCATCGGCTACAGGAACGTGCCGGCGCGGCTCGCGACCTCGGCCAGCCAGCTGTTTGCGCGCAACCTCTTCGCCTTCGTTGAAACGATGTTCGACAAGAAGACGAAAGAGTTCGCGGTCAACTGGGACGACGAGCTGGTGAAGGCGACTGTCCTCACCAAGGACGGCGCGATCGTGCATCCCAACATCAAAGTCGCGGCTTAGGAGAAGACCATGGAAGCGATTGATCCCTTCACCTTCCGCCTCGCGATTTTCGTGCTCGCGATCTTCGTGGGCTATTTCGTCGTGTGGTCGGTGACCCCGGCGCTGCACACGCCGCTGATGAGCGTCACCAATGCGATCTCCTCGGTGATCGTGGTGGGCGCGCTGCTGGCGGTGGGCGTGCCGCTTGCGGCCGACGCCAACTGGGTCAGCAAGGTCTTCGGGTTCATCGCGCTGGTATTCGCCAGCGTGAATATTTTTGGCGGCTTCCTCGTCACCCAGCGCATGCTGGCGATGTACAAGAAGAAGGGCTGACCCGATGATCAACGCGAACATCGCCGCCATCCTCTATCTGGTCGCGGGCATTCTCTTCATCCTGGCGCTGCGTGGCCTGTCGAGCCCGAAATCGTCGCGGCAGGGCAACACCTTCGGCATGGTCGGCATGACCATCGCCATTCTCACGACGCTTGCCGTATCGGGCATCAACGACGGGTTGAGCTGGGTGCTGATCATCGGCGGCATCGCGCTGGGCGGCGGCATCGGCGCGTTCATGGCGCGGACGGTCAAGATGACCGACATGCCGCAGCTCGTCGCGGCGTTCCACTCCTTGGTGGGTCTTGCGGCGGTGTTCGTCGCGGCCGGTGCGCTTTACGCGCCGGAAGCCTTCGGCATCGGCGAAGTCGGCCACATCCACACGCAGGCGCTGATCGAGATGTCGATCGGCGTCGCCATCGGCGCCTTCACCTTCACCGGCTCGGTGATCGCGTTCGCGAAACTCAACGGCAATATGAGCGGCAAGCCGATCCTGCTGCCGATGCGGCATGCGCTGCATTTGATCCTCGGCATCATCCTCGTTGCGCTCGTCGCCTGGTTTGCGATCAGCGGCGAGGTCTGGCTGTTCTGGGCGATCACGGCGCTGGCGCTGGTGCTCGGGGGCTTGATGATCATCCCGATCGGCGGCGCCGATATGCCGGTGGTGGTCTCGATGCTCAACTCCTATTCGGGCTGGGCGGCGGCGGGCATCGGCTTCACGCTGGGCAACACCGCGCTGATCGTCACCGGTGCGCTGGTGGGCTCGTCGGGCGCTATCCTCAGCTACATCATGTGCAAGGCGATGAACCGCAGCTTCATCTCGGTGATCCTCGGCGGTTTCGGCGGCGATAGCGCGGCGGTCTCGGGCGAAGAAGAGACGCGGCCGGTCAAGCAGGGCTCGGCCGAGGACGCGGCGTTCATGATGAAGAACGCCAGCAAGGTCATCATCGTGCCGGGCTACGGCATGGCGGTGAGCCAGGCCCAGCACGCGCTGCGCGAGATGGCCGACCTCCTGAAGAAGGAAGGCGTCACGGTCAAGTACGCCATCCATCCGGTGGCGGGCCGCATGCCGGGGCACATGAACGTGCTCCTCGCCGAAGCCAACGTGCCCTACGACGAAGTGTTCGAGCTCGAGGACATCAACTCGGAGTTCGCGCAGTCCGACGTCGCCTTCG
>JBKJTB010000019.1:0-28567 GCA_046594305.1 Devosia sp.
TTGAACGAGGCATCGAACTTGCCGCCGGCGTCGTAAATGATAGCGGGGTCGGCGAGCGCAGCGCCGGCGACAAGCGCCGTCGCGGCAATACCCGTGGCCAAAGCGGCAAAATGCCGTTTGAAGTTGGTCATGAAAGTCTCCCTGTTCGCGCAAGGAAGCGGCGTCTGCCGCGTGACAGACCTCGCGCGTTGGCAGAGGATACAATCGTGCATTTTAGCCCTCGGCAAGAGGGAAAACGGCGTTTTTTGAACACTTGGTCAAAATTCGCGTGGACTAGTCGTGCGGTAGCGCCGTCACGATCGCCGGCATCTCACGGCCTATCGCTTCGAAGAAACCATCGATCACCTTCTGTGCCGAATTGCCCACGATCGCCTTGCCCAGCCGCATGATGCCGCCGTCGGCTTTGCCAATCGCTCCGAAGGTCAGGATCGTCGTTCCCTCGGATGTGTCTGCCAGACTGATGTCCGCCGATGCCTGCGCCATGCCTAGCAGACCACCCTTGCCGCGCCCCGAGAGCATGTAGCTCTCTGCCGGACGGACGTTGGACAGCACCAATTCTCCCGCGAATGTCGGATGGACGAAGCCCAAACTCACCCTGATGCTCAGATCGAGCGTCGATTCCGACGTCCAGTCGATCTTTTCGCAGCCGGGAATGACCGCTCTGAGGACCTTTGTGTCATTGAGCGCCGCCCACACTTCGGCCCGTTTCGCGCCGAACAGGTAGCGGCCACCAAAATCCACGGCTTTCAGGCCCTTTCCATGCGTCTTTTTCGCACCATATCCCGCAAAATAGTGACCCGTCTGCTGCCGATCAATTGGTAGGGGCGGGAGCGTCACCTAAATTAGCGGCACGTCCTGCCGCCTACCGAAGAAGGAACGACCAAATGGCGACCGAGATCATGGAAAAGCCGCTGCAGTACCTCGACAAGGCCGTCGGGGCGATCCGCGAACTCGGCATCTGGCCTGAAGCGTCGGCCGAGCAGCCGATTACGGGCCTCCTCAACGAGATCACCGGGCTCGATGAGAACAAGGTCATCCTCATCGGCCGGACGCTGACGCAGGCGAGCGCCTTCAACGAGGTCGTCCGCTCGCAGGTGGCCGCCATGAATGTGGGCACCCGCTACGAAGAGATCACCAACGGCTTCAACTCCATCCGCGACGATGCCAAGGGCATGGTCGACCAGCTCGATGACGGCAAGCTCGACCTCGTGGAGCGCGTCGGCAACGTCTGGATGAAGGTGTCGCGCGGCGATATCGCCCAGCGCTTCAACAAGATCCGCGACGTCTATCTCGACGTTTCCAAGGAAACCAAGAACCAGATCGACCGCGAGCACATCATCCTCGAGGCCTATCGCGACTTCCGCGGCGCGCTCAAGCAGGCCGAAGTGATGGCGCTCGAACTGCTCGATGTCGCGACCAAGGAGCTGGACACCAAGAAAACCGCGCTGCAGTCGTCCGCCGACGCGCTCACTGCGTTCACGTCGGGCACGCCAGCCGACCGTGCGCGCCTCGAGATGACCCGCGACGAAAAGCTGCGCGATCTCCAGAACGAAGAGCGCCGTTACCAGATCGCCAAGGACCTCTCGGACAACCTCACGATTTCCTACTCGACATCCGAAGTGATCATGGCGCGCCTGATGCAGACGACCAACGCCAAGGAGCGCGTCTATCAGCAGTCAGTGTCGTTCTTTTCGACCAACGAGACCGTGTTCACGGCGCTCAGCGCCTCGTTCACCGGCCTTTTCGGGCTGCATGAATCAACCGAGACGCTCAACGCGATGAAGGAGGGTGTGTCGAAGTCGCTCGAAACGCTGAGCAAGATCGGCGGCAAGGTGCAGGAAGAGGCGCTCAAGGCCGGCTACGGCCCGACCATCCGCTCCGATGCGGTCAAGAAGCTCGTCAACAGCGTCGTCAACTTCCAGGAGAAGTCGCGCATCATCATCGACGAGATGCGGGTGCAAGCGACAAAGAACTCCGCCGAAATCCGCGACGCCGTCGAGGACGGCAAGAAACGCCTCGCGCAGCTTGCCACCGATGGCAATGCCCTGCTGCTCGAGACCAAGTCGAACTAGTTAGACCACTGTGAGCGCAACCGAACCGATGAGCGCTGCGACGGCCGAGAAGGCCCCTCTCAACGACGTCATGCTGGCCATGGATGTGGCGGATACGCTCCGCCACAATCAGGACCTCGTGGCGCGCGAACTCAATGGCGAGGCGCGTGAGACGCAACTCATCGACAAGCTGCGCGAACTCTACCACCAGCAGGGCATCGAGGTCAGCGACGCCATCCTCAAGGAAGGCGTCGCGGCGCTCGGCGAAAGCCGGTTCGCCTACACCCCGCCCAAACCCGGCCTCGGCGTAACGCTGGCGCACATGTACGTCGCCCGCAAGCGCTGGCTGCCGGCGACGTTCGCCCTGTTCCTGATGCTGCTGATCGGCTTTGGCGGCTATTTCCTCGTCTGGGCGCCCTACCGCGCCGGCCAGCAGGAGCAGATCCGCGTCGAGCTCGCCGAGAAGCTCCCGGCCGAGATGGATGCGCTCTACCAGACCATCTTCGAGGAAACCAAGGTCACGCAGGCCGCCGACAATGCCGCCGAAATCCGCGACCGCGGCAAGCGCTCGGCCGCCGAGGGCAACCGCGCCGCGGCCGAACAGGCGATCGCCGACCTGACCGGCATCCGCGACACGCTGCGCGAGGAATACCAGCTCCGCGTCGTCAGCCGCGATGGCGTCAAATCCGGCTTCTGGACGTTCCCCGAAATCAACACCGACGCGACCAACTACTACGTGGTGGTCGAGGCCATCGACGCGCACGGCACCGCGCTCAGCCTGCCGGTCCTCAACGAGGAAGACAACAAGACCGAGACGGTCAACATTTGGGGCATCCGCGTGCCCGAGGCCGTCTATCGGTCCGTCGAGGCCGACAAGAAGGACGACGGCATCATCCAGCGCAACATTGCTGGCATCAAGCAGTTCGGCTTCCTTGAACCCGATTACCTGATCCAGGTTCTCGGTGGCGCCGTGACACGGTGGTGAGATGAGCCTTTCCGGACCCGATGCCCTCCGTTCACTCGACGAGGCCCTGCGCGACGTCCGCCGCGAGGAGGACGAGATCGCCAAGCGCCTCGCCCGCTCTGCCGAGATGATCACCAAGATGCGCGAGCAGGAGGGCGAGCTGCTGAGTTCGCTCGCGCAAGTGCGCCTCGATCCCGCAACGCAGGCGGACCTCGCCGGCCAGATCAGCGCGGCCGAGCTCAAGGCTCGAGACATGCTGAAGACGCATGGCGAGGAACTCGGCACGTCCGAGGCCAAGCTCAAGACGCTCGACGCCGACATCAGCAAGGCCATCGCCGACCGGACGAAGCTGCAGGACGACGCGACGCGCCGCAACGACGAGTTGCGCGCCCTCGCCGGCCGCGTCCGTCCGCAATTGCAGTCCGACCCCGCCTTCGCCGCGAAACTCGCAGCCGCCCGAGAACTCGCCGCCATCGCCGCCGAGAGCTTGCGCAAGACCACGCAGGCGGAAGCCGACCGCGAGCAGAAGGGCCGGCCCTACCGCGACGATCCGCTGTTCATGTATTTGTGGAACGCCGGCTTCGGCACCAAAACCTATCGCGCCAACAATCTCGTCGCCTGGATCGATGGCATAATCGCCAGAATGGTCGGCTTCCCCGAAGCGCGTCCCAATTTCGCGATGCTCAACGAAATCCCGCTGCGCCTGCGCGAACACGCCGAGCGCCAGGAGGCCAACGCAAAAGCCGCGACCGACGAGCTCACCGCGCTGGAGAACGCCGCCATCAACGCGGCCGGTGGCAAGGTTTCCCGCGAAGCCATGGAGAAGGTTACGGCCGAGATCGCCGCGCTCGACGAGAACGTCGTTCACATGCAGGACCAGCGCGACGACGCGCTCAAGGTGCAGCGCGAACTGGCGCAGGGCAGCGACCCCGCCTTCGCCGCGGCCATCGCCGGACTCGCCCAGGCGCTGGGCCGTGAGGATTTGAAGACCCTTCTCGCCGAAGCACGTGCCACCAAGACCGGGCAGGACGACACCATCGTCGCGCAGATCGACGACGTGCGGCAGCGCGTCAAGGCGGAAGACGAGGAGACGCTTGACCAGAAGCAGCGGCTGAAGACGCTGGCGGCGCGTCGCCGCGAGCTTGAAGACATTCAGTACGAGTTCAAGAAGCAGGGCTTTGACAATCCCCGCTCCAGCTTCGGCAAGGACGATCTGGTGGGCGACATGCTCAACGATTTCCTGCGCGGCGGCATCAGCGCGGCCAATTACTGGGAGCAGTGGCGCGGCAGCCAGCGTTGGAGCGGCCCGCGCGACGACTGGAATTTCGACCAGCGCTTCGGCGGTCGCGACGACGCGCGCAAGCGGCGCGACGACGATGATGACGACGACGACCGCAAGGACAGCCCCTGGGGCAATTTCAGCTGGCCCGATAATTCGTTTGCCGGCGGCAAGAGCACCAAGGGCTATGGCGGCCCGGGCGGCGGCTGGGGACGGATCACCTTCGGCAACTCGGGCGGCAGTTCCGGTGGAACGACATTCTCACGCCCGCGCTCAGGGTCGAGCGGGAGCCGCAGCGGCGGCGGGTTCAAGACGGGCGGCGGATTCTAGGCACAGGCAAGCGACCGGGAGCGGCGCGCGTCATATTCCGCGCGCGCCCTGTAGCGCGTCGATCACGCGGTTCATCATCGCGATGAATGCTGCCATCTCCGCTTCGTTCAACGCCCCCGATGCGGCAGCGTTCGCGCGTCGCGCGGCGGCGATTGCCGGGTCTCGCACGCCCACGCCCAGCGCCGTCAACACAATCGCCGCGCGCGGATCAGCCGGTGACGCCTCGATCAAGCCCTCGGCAGCCATCGTGGCGACCAGCGCGTCGACCTCCGCCGCGCCCATCTCCTGGCTGGCGCGAAGGCTCTCGCGGCTCACCGGCGCATCACCGAACCACAACTCCACAAGCAGCGGAAAATGTGCCGGCGCGACGCCGAGAGGGGTCAGGCCCTCGCCGCTCAATTCGTGGAACAGCCGCGCCATGAGGTTGGCGAGATAGCCGGGCGCCTGCGGGCGGTCGGGGTTGGACATGGCTCACTCCATCGCTGGCTTGCCGCTGCGCAGCTTCTTGACGCCGCTACGCTGGGATTTGCCTTCGAGCCGCCGCTGTTTGCTGGCCAGCGTCGGCCGTGTCGGGCGGCGCGGTTTTGGTGGCGTCGCGGCGTCCTTGAGGAGCGCCAACAGCCGGTCGATGGCATCCTCGCGGTTCATCGCCTGGGTGCGGTGTTGGTCGGCGGTGATAACGATCTCGCCGGTGGTCGTCAGCCGCGACCCTGCCAGCCGCCCGGCCCGCGCTTTCACCGGCATCGGCAGCGAAGGCGAGGCCATCAGGTCGAAGCGCAGTTGCGCGGCCGTCGACACCTTGTTGACGTTCTGCCCACCCGGCCCCGACGCGCGGATAAAGCTGATCGTCAGCTCGGACGGATCGAGCGACAGCGTTGCGGTGATGGGCAGACGGTCGATGGTGGAATCCTCTTCTGGTTGAGTCTAGCGCGTGATCTTGCGCCGGTCATCCCTCCCCGAATGGGAGGCCGGCGGAGTCACCACGAACGCGCCTCGAGCAATTCTGGGTCTGTGCGCCCGAGCGCCCGATTGACTCGGGACGATATGTTATTTAGTTACATATCGGATTGATGGAGCGAGTGATGAGTTTTGCGCAGTGGAGCGTGTGGCGGCGGTTGGCCGTGGCGGCCGCGCTTGTGGCGCTGATCTGGCTGGTGCTGTGGAGGCTGCTGTGACGGGGGCCATCCGGATCGAGGATCTGACGCTGGGCTATGATGGGCACCCGGCCGTCCACCATTTGAGCGGCACGTTCGCGGCAGGATCGCTGACGGCGGTCGTGGGGCCGAACGGCTCGGGCAAATCGACTCTGCTCAAGGGAATCATGGGCACGCTGCCGCCGATCGGCGGCACGATCACCCGGACCGGCGAGGTCGCCTATCTGCCCCAGAGCGCCGAGATCGACAGAAGTTTCCCCGCGACGGTGAACGAGCTGATCGGCTTGGGGCTGTGGAAGCGGCGCGGCGTGTTCGGCGGGCTCAATGCGGCCGATCGCGAGCAGATCGCGGCGGCGCTCCATGCCGTCGGGCTCGACGGTTTTGCGCGCCGGCCGATCGACACGCTCAGCGGCGGACAGATGCAGCGGACGCTGTTTGCGCGCGTGCTGTTGCAGGACGCGCCGATGGTGCTGCTCGACGAGCCGTTCGCGGCGATCGACGAGAACACGGTGCACGATCTCCTGCACCTCGTCGACCACTGGCACGACGAGGGCCGCACGGTGATTGCCGTGCTGCACGATCTCGATCAAGTGCGCCGGCACTTTCCGGAGACCCTACTGCTGGCCCGCGAGCCGATCGCCTGGGGCAAGACGCCGGTGGCGCTGCAGCCGGAAAATCTTCGGCGCGCGCGCAGCATGCCCGAGGCTTGGGACGAAGACGCGCCCTGGCACGAGGGCGACGCGCACGGCCATGCAGGGCATGTCCACTGATGTACGACTACTTCATTGCGCCCTTCGCCCAGTTCGCCTTCATGCAGCGGGCCCTCGCCGGGGCCGTGATCCTCGCCATCAGCGCCGGGCCGATCGGCGTGTTCCTGATGTTCCGGCGGATGAGCCTTGCCGGCGATGCGATGGCGCACGCGATTCTCCCCGGCGCGGCAGCCGGGTTTTTCTTTTCCGGCCTCGCGATCCTGCCCATGACCATCGGCGGGTTCGCCGCGGGGCTCGTGGTGGCGCTGCTGGCCGGCCTCGTCTCGCGGTTGACGTCGCAGCGCGAGGATAGCAGCCTTGCCGCGTTCTATCTGATCTCGCTGGCGCTCGGTGTCCTGCTGATCAGCCTCCGCGGCTCTAACGTCGACCTGATGCATGTGCTGTTCGGCACGGTGCTCGCCCTCAACGACGATGCGCTGCTGCTGATCGGGGTCGTCGCCAGCGTCAGCCTTGTTGGACTGGCGCTGATCTGGCGGCCGTTGTTTGCCGAGTGCCTCGACCCGACGTTCCTGAGGAGCGTCAGCAAGGCCGGCCAGCCGGTGCATCTTATTTTCCTCGCCCTGGTGGTGCTCAATCTCGTGGGCGGGTTCCAGGCGCTCGGCACGCTGATGTCGGTGGGGCTGATGATGCTTCCGGCGGCGGCGGCGCGCTTCTGGGTCCGCCGCATCGAAGCCGTGTCCGGCCTCGCGGTGCTGATCGGGATCGTGTCGGCCTATCTGGGGCTGCTGCTCTCCTACCATCTCGAGGTCGCCTCCGGCCCCTCGATCATCCTCGTCGCGGGCGCGATCTATATCGCCTCGCTCATTGCAGGACGCCGCGGCGTCCTGTTCAGCCGCACGCAACCGGCACGCCACAGGATCGCCTGATGAAACCAGTTTCTTTGTGCTCTGTCCGACCGATCCCAGGAAGGCTCGCTCTACCAACCGCTGCGGCGATCGCCATCGCCTTCTCGCTCATCGCGGCCCCGGCCCTCGCCGCGCCGGTCAATGCCGTGGCCAGCTTCTCGATACTAGGCGACATGGTCGCCCAAGTGGGCGGCGACCGCGTCACCGTCACCACGATAGTCGGGCCGAATGCTGACACGCATGTCTACGAACCGCGCCCGTCGGATGCGGCGGCTGTCGCAGGCGCCGACATCTTCTTCACCAACGGGCTCGGCTTCGAGGGCTGGATGGACCGGTTCGTCGAGGCGACAGGCTACAAAGGCCCGCTGATCGTCGCGAGCGACGGTGTCGCCTCGCATGCGATGGACGAGGACGGTACGACCGTGACCGATCCGCATGCTTGGCAGAGCCTCCAGAACGGCGTTCTCTACGTGCAGAACATCGCCAAGGGGCTATGCGCTGTCGATGCAGCGGGCTGCGCGATCTACACGGCGAACGCCACAGCCTACGCCGCCGAACTGACGGCGCTCGACGCAACCGTCAAGGAGCAACTGGAGGCCGTTCCCTCGGACAAGCGAAAGGTGATCACCACGCACGACGCGTTCGGCTATTTCAGCCAGGCCTACGGCGTGACCTTCCTTGCGCCGGAGGGGATCAGTACCGACGCGGAGCCTTCGGCCGCGGACGTTGCCCGCCTCATCACGCAAATCAAGACGGAAGACGTGCGCGCCTTATTCGTCGAGAATATGAGCGATCCGCGGCTCGTGCAGCAGATCGCCAACGAGACGGGAGTGACCCTAGGCGGCGAGCTCTATGCGGATGCGCTTTCGAGGGCGGACGGACCGGCGGCAACGTATCTCGATATGTTCAGGCACAATGTCGGCCTGCTCATCCCCGCGATGGAGGGAAACTGATGGCACACGACCACTCCGGCCACGACCATGTGTGGGCAGACGACCTGACGCGCAACCAGGAACTGGTGCTTGGTGCGCTGGCGCATGCCGAAGCGCCGATGTCGGCCTACGACATTCTCGACAAGCTGCGGGACGACGGATTGCGCGCCCCACTGCAGGTTTACCGTGCCCTTGAAAAACTCACCGAGCGCGGCCTCGCGCATCGGCTGGAATCGCTCAACGCGTTCGTGTGCTGCGCCGATGCGCATTGCCACGAGAGCGGCAGCATCGCATTCGCCATCTGCGACAAGTGCGGACGCGTCGAGGAGTTCGCCGAACGCGCGGTCGAGCAGAAGCTGATGGGCTGGAGCAAGTCGGCGGGTTTTGCGCCGTCGCGGATGACGATCGAACTACGCGGGACCTGCAGGGATTGCTCGGCTAGCCCGCCTGCCTGACGGGCTGCGGCTTGGCGGGCGCGAGGACCAGCGCCGTCAGCGCTGCTATCGGCATCGGCCCGGCGAGCAGCGGTCCACGGAATTCGCGGCAGCCGAGACGCAAGAGCTTGGCCGCCTCTTCCTTGCGCTGCACGTTGGGAACGGTGACCGCGAATCCTACGGAACGCGCGACCTCAATCGTGGCTTCGACGAGCTTGAGACGGACCGGATCGGCGTCGACGAGCGACACCATGTGGGGTGCGAGGGCGATCCGATCGGCAAATCCGGGACGCAAATAGTCGACCGTTCGCTCACCCAGGGTGAAGTTCGCGAGCGCGATGCTGATCCCCATGCGGCGCAGTTCCGCCATGTGCGGGGCGATCCTCGTGGCCTCGGGCAACAGCGTTGCGTCGACGCTGAGCTGCAGCCGGCGCAACTGGAAGCTGGTGGCACCGAGCGTGCCCGCGACTTTTTCGGCAAAGACCTCGTTCATGATCTGCTCGGGGGTGACGGTCATCGACAGCGTGACCCCCAGCAGCGGCGCCAGTTCGCCGGTGGCGTGGCGGAGGGCGATGATGCCTGCCCGCTCCATCAAGGCCGCGCAATCGCGTGGGCTGAGCTCCTCCTGAAGCAGCGGCGACTTGTCGGATCTGGTCCAGCGCAGCAGCGTCTCGACGCCGATCATGGTCTCGGACCGCAGGTCGAGGATCGGCTGGTAGTCGACCGTAAAGAGCGAGGCGCTGACGCCTTCGATCGCGAAGTGGACAGTCTTTTCCACCGCCGGACGCAGCACAGCTTCCGCCGCAGTTGCGACTGCTTTGGCGGCGACTTGCGTTCGTTCGGCGAACTCTATCACAATCCGGTCGGCGCGTCGCACCATGGCCCGGCGAAGGACGCCGAGGCCGAGGGCGAGCAACACGCCGATGCCGAAATAGATGATGAAGGCCACGACCGCAGTGTGGCGGAAGGCAATGTCCCCGGGGCGCTCCGGCGTCCACGCGATGGTACCGACGACCTTGCCCTCGGCATCGTTGATATTGATCGAGGAGTCGTCGGGGGCAACTTTCGGTGACCATCTGGGCGATGGCATCTGGTAACGGACGGCGATGTCCTGGAGCGTCGAGGACGTGATGCGCTTGGCGATCCACAGGATGCGCCGCTGCTGGCGCGGTACGGATATCTCGCCCGGCGTGCTTTTGTGGATCGAGATGGCGGCGAGCGCCACCGTGGACTTGGTGTCGGACGCGAAGTGGGTGACGACAGCGGCATCGCCGGTCTGCACAATCGCCTCGTCGAGTTCTTTGAGGACGCCGGTGGCGGCCGGATAGCGGGCCGCGATGTCACCACGGATCGGTCCCAGATTGTTCTCGCCGAACTGGATGAGTCCTGTCTGGTCGGTGACTATGACGTCGTCGTAGGTGCTGCCGAGCCGGGCCGTGCTGCCCCAGGTCGAATCCATCCAGGCCGGGTCGGGCTGGATGACGACATTGAGGTGGGCCTCGTTCCACGTGCCCTCGTCGGCCACGGCGTCGCTGAGCCCGTTGAGGAAGGAGTCGAGCGCCGCGGCCATCGCGGTGACCCCGCGCTGCTCTTCGAGCCGATCGATCTCAGCCGCCATCATCACCAAGGCGAGAAGCACCAAGGCGGCGCTGCTGACATAGAGCAGGAAGGCGGGCACACCGACGGCGAGCGCGAAAGTGCGCAGCGGTTTCTTGCCGAACGGCAGGTACCGCTCGGACGCAGACATCGGGGCTGCGGCGCCGGAATGCCCCTCGTTCGTGTCGCCCAGTACCAAAACTTTTCCCTTCGAGCCAGAAAGGAAGGGTAGAGGGGCGGACTTAATACGCGGCTAATAGCGAAAATCGCCGCAAATTCAATGGCTTGCGGCGCTCATTCAGCGCTTAAGGTGGCGTTGTTTAGTCAATTTGAACTATTGGGTCAGAGCGACTTCGCGGCGCGCCAGGCGGGCCTTGATGCTCTCGACGTCGGCACGCGGCGTCGCCGCAAACAGCGAGCGGGTGTAGGCGTGCTGCGGATTGGCGAAAATGGCCTCGCGCGAGCCCTGCTCCACCACGTCGCCCAGATACATCACCATCACCTCGTCGGCGATGTAGCGGACGACGGAGAGGTCGTGGCTGATGAAAACGTAGGTGAGTTGGAACTCGTCCTGCAGGTCGGCGAGGAGGTTGAGGATCTGCGCCTGGACCGAGAGGTCGAGCGCCGAGACGGGCTCGTCGAGCACCAGCAGCGACGGATTGAGCATCAGGGCACGGGCGATGGCGATGCGCTGGCGCTGGCCGCCCGAGAACATGTGCGGATAGCGGTTGAAGTGCTCGGGACCGAGGCCGACCTTGCGCAGCATGACCATGGCGCGGTCGGCGCGCTCGGAGGCGGGCATATCGGTGTTGATGGTGAGCGGCTCGGCGAGCACGTCGCCGATCTTCTGGCGCGGATTGAGCGACCCATAGGGGTTCTGGAACACCATCTGCACCTTGCGGCGCAACTGCTTGGACACACCGTGACGGCGAATGTCGATCGGCTCGCCCTCGATGAAGAGTTCGCCAGAGGTGGGCGCGTCGACCAGCGTCAGGATGCGCGCCAGGGTCGACTTGCCCGAGCCCGACTCGCCGACGATGGCGAGGGTCTTGCCCTTCTCGACCTTGATGTTGGCATCCTTGACGGCGTGAATGAAGCGGCCGCGCGTGAACAGGGTGCCGCCGACGGCATAGTCGCGGGCGATGTGGCGGGTTTCGAGGACGGGCACGCTCATGTGGCGGCGGCCTCGCGATCGAAGTCGCCGACGGTCGGCAGGCGGTCGCCGGTGGCGTTCTCGGGCAGCGCCGAGAGCAGTGCGCGGGTGTAGGCGGATTTGGGCTGGGTAAAGAGGGTCAGCACGTCCGACTCCTCCATCTTGTGGCCGCGATACTGCACGACGACGCGATCGGCCGTTTCGGCAACGACGCCAATATTGTGGGTGATCATTATCAGCGCCATGCCGTGCTGAGCCTGGAGCCCGACGAGCAGGTCGAGGATCTGCTTCTGGATGGTGACGTCGAGCGCCGTGGTCGGCTCGTCGGCGATCAAGAGCTTCGGGTTGCAGGCGATGGCCATGGCGATCATCACGCGCTGGCACTGGCCGCCCGACATCTGGTGCGGGAAGGCCCCGAGGCGTTCGGCGCCGTCGGTGATTCCCACCTGCTCGAGCAGTTCGATGGCGCGGGCACGGCGGGCGCGCTTGTCGAGCCCGAGATGGAAACGAAGCGTCTCTTCGAGCTGGAAACCGATCGTGAAGCATGGATTGAGCGAGGCGACGGGCTCCTGGAAGATCATCGCGATGTCCTTGCCGATGATCTTGCGCTTGTCGGCGCGCGACATGACCAGCATGTCCTTGCCGTCGAACATCATGCGGTCGGCAGTGACCGTAGCGGTCGGCGGCAACAGCCCCATCACTGCGAGCATTTCCACCGATTTTCCGGAGCCGGACTCGCCGACGATGGCGAGCACTTCGCGCGCATCGACATGCAGGTCGATGCCCTCGACGGCCTTGAACAGGCCGACGGAGGTGTCGAAGGAGACGGTGAGGTTTTTGATTTCGAGCAGGGACATCAGATTTTGCAATTCCGGACAGGTGAACTATATTGTTGATATGAGCACTGAAGCCACTGCCAAAGAACCGCGCCAGAAGCCAGTTCCGCGTCCTCCTGCGACGACGCCGAAGGGCACCAAGGAGTTGACGGGTCGTACGGGTCCGCGTCCTTCATACTAACGCTCCACGCCGCTCGACAGTGAGTCTTCCAACGCGCCGAGCGCGTCATCGGCTAATTCCAACGCAAACAGCCCCATAGCTATGTAGTCGCTGTAAAGCTGTGCTTTTCGTTCGGACGGGAGCACGGCGTAAGCGGGATTGCGCATGTCATCAGTCATCCCGGCGAGGCTACGTGCCTGGCGATAGTAAATGACTACGGGATCGATCACCTGCCCCGGCAGGATGTGAATCTCGCCAACTGCAGCCCCGAAGATCGGTGGTTCAATTTCCCGCGTTAGAAACGGCGTGAAGGTCGCATCCGCTGCCATTCGCTCGAGCACACCATCGGTTCCTGATTGGTCGTCAAAATCTTCAAGGCCATGCCGGTGGCTGCGAATTTCAGCACGCAGTGCGGTCTGGATATCGCGAACTCTCTCGTGGCGATTACGCCAGTCAAAATAGACACGCAACACGTTGGTCAGCAGTATCCCGATCAGCGCCCCGACGATGCCGACGATCGCCGTCTCCACCGTCAACTCCGTTTCAGCTTGGGATCGAGGGCGTCGCGGAGGCCGTCGCCGATGAGGTTGATGGCGAGGACGGTGATGAGGATGGCGATGCCGGGGATGGTGATGACCCACCAGGCGCGGGTGATGAATTCGCGGCTGTCGGCGAGCATGGTGCCCCATTCGGGGATCGGAGGCTGGGCACCGAGGCCGAGGAAGCCGAGCGCCGCGGCGTCGAGGATGGCACTCGAGAAGCTCAATGTTGCCTGGACGATGAGCGGGGCGAGGCAATTGGGCAGGATGGTGTTGAACATCAGACGCAGATGGCCGGCGCCAGCGAGCTTGGCCGAGGTGACGTATTCGCGGTTGGTTTCCGAGATCACCGCGGCGCGCGTCAGGCGGGCGAAATGCGGTTGGAGGACCAGTGCGATGGCGAGCATGGCGTTGAACAGGCCAGGGCCGATCACCGTGACCAGCACCAGCGCGAGGAGCAGCGAGGGGAACGCCAGGATGATGTCCATGACGCGCATGATCAGCGTATCAACCCAGCCGCGGAAATAGCCAGCGAGGAGGCCGAAGATGATGCCGCCGGTGAGCGAGATGGTAACGACCACCGCGCCGATCAGCAGCGAGTAGCGGGCGCCGTGCATCAGGCGCGAGAGGATGTCGCGGCCGATGGCGTCGGTACCGAACAGGAAGCGGGGATCGCCGCCCTCCTGCCAGACTGGCGGGGTCAGGAACGCGTCGCGATACTGGAAGATCGGGTCGTGCGGCGCGATCCATGGGGCGAAGAGCGCCGTGAGGACCAGTAGAACGAAAACCACAAGGCCGACAACGGCGCCGCGGCTTTGCGAAAAATAGAACCAGATTTCACCAAGGCCGGCGAGGCGCGGCACGGCGACCGGAGCAGCGGGGACTGGCGAAGGCGTGGTGAGGTCTGTCATCGCGCCCTCACTGATGCCTGATGCGCGGATTGATCACCGCGTAGAGAACGTCGACGATGAGATTGACCGTCATGATGATGAGCGCGATCAGCAGCAGTCCGCTCTGGACCACGAAATAGTCGCGTTTGTTGACCGACTCGATCATCCATTTTCCGATGCCGGGCCACGAGAACACCGTCTCGGTGAGAATGGCGCCGGCCATCAGCACGCCGACCTGGAGACCGATCGTGGTGACCACCGGAATGAGTGCGTTGCGCAACGCATGGACCGCGACGACGCGGCGCGACGGCAGGCCTTTGGCGCGGGCGGTGCGGACGTAGTCCTCGCCCAGCACTTCGAGCATGGCGGAGCGAGTCTGTCGTGCGATCACCGCGAGTGGAATGGTCGCCAGCACGATGGTTGGCAGGATCAGATAGTGCAGCGCCGACTGGAACGCGCCCTTCTGGCCCGACAAAATGCTGTCGATCAGCATAAAGCCGGTGACCGGCTGGAAGAAGTAGTTGAGCGCGATGCGGCCCGAGACGGGTGTCCAATGCAGCGTGCCGGAGAACAGGATGATGAGGAGCAGGCCCCACCAGAAGATCGGCATCGAATAGCCGACAAGGGCCGTGCCCATGGTCGTCTGATCGACCCAGGTGCCGCGGCGGACGGCGGCAATAATGCCGGCCGGCACCCCGAGGAGGGTCGCGAGAGTGATGGCGCAGAGCGACAGTTCGACTGTCGCCGGAAAGCGCGAGAAGAACTCGAAAGCAACCGGGCGCTTGCTGGCGAAGGAGGTGCCGAAATCGCCGCGCAGGACGTTGCCGAGATAGCGGAAATATTGCTCCCACAGCGGCAGGTCGAAACCGAGTTGGTGCAGCACCGCCGCGTGGCGTTCGGGACTGACGCCCCGTTCGCCGGCGAGCACCTGAACGGGATCGCCCGGCAGGATACGGATGAAGAAGAAGGCAACGATCGTCACGCCGATAAAAGTCGGAATGAGAAGCAGGAGCCTCTTGAGCAAAAATCGTAGCATGCTGGCCCCGAAAGCCGAACCCGCCTGGCGGGTGGCAACTCACTGTGTCCGGCCTCAGATCCCCTCAGGGCAACATTGGGAGACCGGAACGGACAGGGGGCGCCGCGAGCGACGCCCCCTGCAGTCTATTACTCGGCGACGTCAACGCCGTCGAAGCGGTGGAAGCCAAGCGGGTCCTGCTTGAAGTTCAGGACGCGCTTGTTGTGTGCGAGATACTGGTTCGAGTGCGCGAGAAGCAGCCACGGGGCCTCGTCGTGGAAGATCTTCTCGGCTTCGAAGTAGATCTTGGCGCGCTCAGCCTGGTCGAAGGTCGCCTTGGCCTTCTGGATCAGCGCGTCGTAGTCCTTGTTGCACCACTGGGCGCGGTTGTTGGACCCAACGGCGGCGCAAGACAGCAGCACGCCGAGGAAGTTGTCCGGGTCGGCGTTGTCCGCACCCCAACCGATCATGACCGGACCGTCGCGATCGACCTTCGAGGATTCCTCGAGGTAGACCGGCCAATCCATGCTCTTCAGTTCGACGTTGACGCCAATGGCGCTCCAGTCGGCCTGCAGCAGTTCACCCATACGCTTGCCGTTCGGATTGTACGGACGGGCAACGGGCATCCACCACAAGGTCATCTTGAGGTCGGTGACGCCGGCGTCAGCCAGCATCTTCTTGGCGGCTTCCGGATCGTAGGTGCCGATGGTGTTGGACTTGTCCGACGCCCATGACGAGGCCGGCAGCGGGTTGATGGCGAGTTCCGCCTTGCCCGAATAAACGCCCTCGAGAATGGCCTGCTTGTTGACGGCCATGTTCAGAGCCTGGCGGACTTCCTTCTTGTCGTAGGGAGCCTGCTGGGTGTTGTAGGCGATGAAGCCCACGTTCTCGCCCGGCGTCTGGGTGACGACGAGGTTGGCGTCGGTCTTGAGCGCATCGACGTCGCCCGGGATCGGGTACGGGATCACGTCGCACTGGCCGGCCTTGAGGGCTTCTTCAGCGGCGGCGGGTTCCTTGGTGATGGCGAAGATCAGATCGTCGATCTTTTCCTTGCCCTTCCAGTAGTCCGGGTTCGCCTTGTAGCGAATGACGGTGTCGGTCTGGTAGTCGACATACTGGAACGGGCCGGTGCCCACCGGCATGGTGTTGAACTGGCCAAGATTGCCCGCAGCTTCGAGCTGGGCGGCATATTCGGCCGAACCGATCGACAGGAAGTCCATCGGGAAGTTCACGAACACGGTCGAATCGGCCGAGTTGAAGGTGAACTTCACAGTGTAGTCGTCGACCTTCTCAACCGACTTGAACGCGGCCTTAAAGCCGGTCGAGTCGAAGTACTGGTAGGAGCCACCATCGACATAGGCGGCCCATTTGCTGGCCGGATCGGACTGGCGCTGGAACGACCAGACGACGTCGTCAGCTGTGAAGCCGCGAGTCGGCGTGAAATACGCGGTGGTCTGCCACTTCACATCCTTGCGGAGGTGGAACGTGATCTGGGTGCCGTCTTCCGAAATGTCCCAGGTGTCGGCCAGCGACGGCACAATGGCCGAACCGCCGAGCTCGAAGTCCACAAGGCGGCTGTAAACGGCGCGCGAGGAGGCATCGAACGTCGTGCCAGCGCTCCACAGCGCGGGATCGAAGCCTTCCGGCGAACCTTCCGAGCAGTAGACGAGCTGCTTGGCGTAAGCGCTGCCGCCGAGCAAAGCGACGAGTGTCGCTGCCGTCAGCAGGGTTTTCATCAATTTCATGATGGTGTTTCTCCCGAAGATTATAGCGCTCCGGGCATTGAACACCCCGAGCCTGAGGCGCACCAAAGCGTTTTTCTGTTTGTCACGCAACGGGAATAATCACCTCCGATGCCCGCGACATTTCACGATATTTTGCCAACGGAACGGCCCGCGCCGGAAAACTAAACGTGCTAAATGTCTGTGGCATTTGACCAATTGGTCAATTCCGCGGAGGAAAGGCGGCGAAAATGAGCCTGAAGATCGCGACCGTGGCGCTGGTTGTCGACGATTACGACCGCGCGATCGCCTTCTATCGCGATGCACTGGGGCTCGAACTGGTGGCCGATACGCTGCTGGGCGGTGGCAAGCGCTGGGTGGCGGTGGCCGGCTCAGGCGGCGCGCGGCTGCTGCTGGCCAAGGCCGACGGCGCACCGCAGACGGCGGCGATCGGCAACCAGACCGGCGGGCGGGTCGGCTTTTTCCTCGAGACGGACGACTTCGAACGGGATCACGCGCGGCTCGTTGAGGCGGGCGTACGGTTTCTCGAGGCGCCCCGGCATGAGGCCTATGGCAGTGTCGCTGTGTTCGAGGATCCGTTCGGCAACAAATGGGATTTGATCGAGCCGAAATCGGCCTGAGGAGAGACGACAATGGAAAAGCGTAAACTGGGCCGCACGGACCTGACGGTCGAACCAGTGATCTTCGGCTGCAATGTGCTGGGCTGGACGCTCGACGAGAGCGAGGCTTTCCGCGTGCTCGACGCGTTCGTTGACCAGGGCCTCAACGCGTTCGACACGGCGGATGTCTACGGCAAGGGGAAGTCGGAAACGATCCTCGGCAAATGGATGAAAGCGCGCGGTAACCGCGACAAGGTGCTGGTGATGACCAAGGTCGGCTCGGACATGGGCCAGGGCAAGCGCGACCTCACCGCCAAGTGGATTGCCGAGGAGGTGGAGCATTCGTTGCAGCGGCTGCAGACCGACGTGATCGATCTCTACCAGAGCCACTGGCCCGATGCCGACACACCGCAGGAGGAGACACTCGGTGCGTTCGACCAGTTGGTGAAGTCCGGCAAGGTGCGCTGGCTCGGCTCGTCGAACCAGGACACGAACCTGCTCGGCGAGGCGCTCGCTATTTCGAAGGCAAAGGGCTGGGCGCGCTACGAGACGCTCCAGAACGAGTTCAACCTCGCCGATCGCGACGGGTTTGGCGCCGTGCAGCAATTGTGCGTCGACAACGATGTTTCGGGGATCGGCTATTTCTCGCTGGCGCGGGGCTTCCTGAGCGGCAAGTACCGCAGCGCTGGCGATGCGGACAAAAGTCCGCGCGGCGCCAATGTGGTCAGCAGATACATCAATGAGCGGGGTCTCGGCATCCTCGCGGCCCTCGACGATGTGAGCAAGCGGACCGGTGCCAAGCAGGCGGAGGTCGCGCTCGCGTGGATTGCCGCTCAGCCGGGTGTGGGCGCTGCGATCGCGTCGGGCACGACCGCCGAGCAGGTGGTGAGCCTCGCCAAGGGCGCGCGACTGAAGCTTTCTGCCGAAGATGTGAAGCTGCTGACCGACGCCGGCCGCTAGCCCACGACCGTCCCGAACAGGGCGCCGACGCCGGCGGTAATCGCCATGGCCAGGGCGCCCCAGATGAGAACGCGCAGCGTGCCGCGCAGCAGCGGCGCGCCGCCGGTCTGGGCGCCGAGCGCCCCGAGGATGGCAAGGATAACCAGCGTGACGCCGGTAACCGCCCAGACCGTCGCCGGTCCACTGACCAGCCATGCGGCGAGCAGCGGCAGCGCGGCTCCTACCGTGAAGGTGGCCGCCGAGGTGAGCGCGGCCTGGATGGGGTTGGCGCTCGAGACTTCCGTGATGCCCAGTTCGTCGCGCGCATGGGCGCCGAGGGCATCCTTCTCCATCAGCTGGCGCGCCACGGCGTGCGCGGTCTGCGGATCGAGGCCGCGGCGCTCGTAGATCGTCGCCAGTTCCTCGAGTTCGTCGTCCCAATGCACCTCGAGTTCACGGCTTTCGCGGGCGAGGTCGGCGCGCTCGGTATCGGACTGCGACGACACCGAGACGTATTCACCCGCCGCCATCGACATGGCGCCGGCGACAAGCCCGGCCAGACCCGAGATCACCACCGCATGGTGCTCAATGCCGGAACTAGCCACACCCACGAGGATCGCGGCGACCGAGACGATGCCGTCATTGGCGCCGAGGACCGCGGCGCGCAACCAGCCGATGCGGTGGACGAGATGGGCCTCGGTGTGGATCGGGGGCGAGTCAGGCGACAAGATAACCTCCGTCGATGGGCAGCACGGCGCCGGTGATGTAGGACGCGAGCGGCGAGCAGAGGAATAGTGCGGGGGGCGCGATGTCCGCTGGGGTGCCCCAGCGGCCCGCGGGGATGCGAGCGCTGAGTTCGGCGAAGCGGGCGGGATTGGCGCGGGGGACGGCAGTCATCGCGGTCTCGATCCAGCCGGGCGCGAGAGCGTTGACCCGGATGCCCTCGGCCGCATAGGCGATGGCGAGCGATTTGACGAGGCCAACGATGCCGGCCTTGCTCGCGGCGTAGGCCGGGGCATGCGGGGCGCCGAAGAACGAGAACATCGAGCCGATCGCCAGCATCGCGCCGCCCGCGAGTTTAGGCCGGAACGCTGTGGCAAGACGCATGGCGCCGGTGAGATTGATGTCGAGAGCAGTGGTGAAGCCATCCTCGGTGAACTCGGCGGCCCGGAGGTTGACCCCGGCGCAATCGACGAGGGCGGCGACGGGGCCGAAGGTCGAGGCCATTGCCTCGATCGCCGCGGAGCTGCGCACGTCGAGTTCCCAGAACGCGATTCCCGTGGCAGGTGGTGGCTCGACTTCGGCCTTGCTGGCACCAGTGGCGTGAACCTGCGCGCCGGCGTCGCGGAAGGCCGTCGCGATGGCGAGGCCGATGCCGGAGCTGCCGCCTACGACGACCACGGTCTTGCCGGTGTAGAACTCAGTGGCCCAGCTCATCTGACGAACTGGTCCACGTAGTCCGCACCCAGACCGGCGGCGGTGTAGTGCTTCCTGCACATGTCGATCTTGGTGAAGACGTCCTCAAAACCGATCTGCTTGTTGTCCTTGTCGAGATAGACCATGCAGCCGGAGATGTTGAAGAAGGTGATCATCTCTTCAACGTCCTCGGGCACGGTCAGCGTGTGGATCTCGCCGGGCGGCTCGAAGACGTAGGAGCCGGTTTCGGCCACCCAGTCGTGTTCGAGATAGTGCCAGCGGCCCTTGATGACATAGCCATGGACCGGCGCCGGGTGGAGGTGGCGGCTGAGGATACCGGCGCGGCGGACGCGCAGCAGATTGCACCACTGGCCCTGCACGGTGTTGAGCAGCAGCGGACGGAACCACACGCCCTCCGCCTGCGGCACCCAGACCCGCTCGTCTTCGGGGATCGCAACGATCTGCATCTCTTTGGCGGCGAGCGGATGGGCGGAGCCGTTGAAAGTGTCGTACATCAAATCGTCCTTTGGCGGACCATGTCGACGAGATCGCCGAGGCGGTCGAAATCGGTGCTGAGATTATAGGCCTGTGCCGAAAGGCGAAGCCAGATCGTATCGGCCAGCATGTGGATCGGGATGTCGCAACCAAGCTCGTAAAACATATGACGGATCGCCAGCGCCCGTTCATTCGAGGCCTGGCCGCCGAATGGCAGCGCGACCAGCGACATCGCGCCTTCGAGATCGGGCGGCGAGGCCATGCGCGTGCCGAAGCGGGCCGCCAGCTTCTCGGCTGCAGCGCGCGCCAGAGCGCGATTGGCGTCCATCAACGCAATTCCGCCCAGCCGGTTGTGAAAGTCGATGGCGTCGGGCATCACCAGAGCGGCGCTCCAGTCGCGCGTGCCGGTCCAGTCGAACTCGGCGAGAAAGCCGCTGCCATAGCCGTGCGAGATGATGGTCGGATGCAGCGACTCCTGGTGCTGCGGCGCAGCCCAGAGGAAACCGGCGCCCTTCGGCCCCATCCACCATTTGTGGCCGTTGCCGACGTAGTAATCGGCGCCGATTGCCGCCATGTCGAGCGGCAAATGGCCAGGGCCGTGCGCGCCATCGACGAGGACGGCGACGCCGGCATCGCGGACGCCGGCGATCATCGGCACCAATGGCATGACCAGCGCGCTGGGCGAGGTGATATGATCGATGATGGCGAGGCGGGTGCGCGGCGTGACGGCATTGAGATGCGCGTTGACCAAACCCTCAGCCGTGGGATCAGGAAACGGCAGCTTCGCGGTGACGATCACCGCGCCGGTGCGGTCAGCGACATGCCGCGCCGCCTTCAGCACGGCGCCATACGTGTGGTCATTGACGAGAATCTCGTCGCCGGGGGCGAAATCTATGGAGCTGAGGATGGCGTTGATGGCGGCCGTGGAATTGTCGACCAGCGCGATGTCCTCGCCACGGGCGCCGATCGCGGCACCGACAGCGTCTGCGGCCTTGCGGATCGCGGCTGGCAGTTCGGTGGCCATGAACAGGGTCGGCGCGGCCTCCATGCGGCGGCGCCATTCATCCTGTTTGGCCAAGACCTCGAGCGGCGTGGCGCCGTACGAGCCGTGGTTGACGATGAGTTTTGAATAATCGAGGCCCCAGAGGGAGCGGATATCGGGAGTGTGGGGAGACGCCATGGTGCGGGCAACCTGCACAGGCCGTACCCGCCGGTCAATGCCGAACGATTGTCCCAAACTGTGGACTCGGCAGGCAAAGATTGAAGGCGTAAGGGGGTTTGGCCGGTGTAATGACCGGAGCCGCCCAAGGACCATGCCGTGACGACGACTGCCCTGCCCCTCGCCCATCCCGCACAGAAGACTGCCTTCGCCGTGATCTTTGCGGTGGCCGCCTGCCACCTCATCAACGACATCATGCAGTCGCTGCTGTCGGCGATCTATCCGATCCTCAAGGACAGCTACGGGCTCGACTTCGTACAGATCGGCCTGTTGTCGTTCACGTTCCAGGTGACGGCGTCGCTGCTGCAGCCGGTGATCGGCATCTACACCGACAAGCGGCCCCTGCCCTATTCGACCGCGGCCGGCATGGGCTCGACGATTGCCGGCCTCATCGTCATCGGTTTCGCGCGCGATTACTGGTTGCTGCTGGTGGGCTCGGCGCTGATCGGCTTCGGCTCGGCCGTGTTCCACCCCGAGAGCTCGCGCGTGGCGCGGCTGGCCTCGGGCGGGCGGCACGGTTTCGCGCAGTCGACGTTCCAGCTCGGCGGCAACGTGGGGTCGGCAGTAGGTCCGCTGCTCGCGGCGTTCATCGTGTTGCCGCGCGGGCAGAGTTCAGTCGCCTGGTTCGCGGTCCTCGCGCTCGGCGGCATGCTGATCCTGACCTGGGTCGGGCGCTGGTATGCAGAACATCAAAGACAGGCCGCAAAACGTCCGCCTGTCAGCACCGCCCTGCCCTTCGACATGCGCACGACGGTAGTTGCGCTGCTGGTGCTGACGACGCTGACCTTCACCAAGAACATCTACATGGCCGGCATCTCGAGCTACTACACGTTCTACCTGATCGATAAGTTCGCGGTCGATGTGCAGACGAGCCAGCTGATGCTGTTCCTGTTCCTCGGCGCGTCCGCGCTGGGCGTGTTCATCGGCGGGCCGATTGGCGACCGGTGGGGCGCCAAGTTCGTCATCTGGTTCTCGATCCTGGGCGTGGTGCCGTTCACCCTGGCTCTGCCCTATGCCGACTACGCCTGGACGATCGTCCTGTCGGTCGTGATCGGCATCATCTTCTCGTCGGCGTTCTCGGCGATCGTGGTGTTTGCGCAGGAACTGATGCCGGGACGCGTCGGGATGATCGCGGGGATCTTCTTCGGCTTCGCCTTCGGCAGCGGCGGCATCGCCGCTGCGGCGCTGGGGCTGTTGGCCGACGTGCGCGGCATCGACTTCGTGTTCGCGGTGACGAGCTATCTACCGCTGCTCGGCCTGCTGACGATTTTTCTGCCGGATATGAAGCGCAAACACGCTTAGTCAGCCGGCGGCTGCCACAGTTCGATCTGGTTGCCTTCGGGGTCGGCGATGCGGGCGAAGCGGCCGGTCTCGGGCGTGTCCCACTCCGCGCGGGTCTCGACCGCAATGCCGGCCGATTGCAACTGGCCGATCAGCGCATCGAGATCGTCGACGCGGAAATTGACCATCCATTGCTTGGACGCGGGGAAGTAGTCGGTCGCCTGCTTGAACGGCGCGAAGACCGTCATGCCTGACTCCTGCTGCCAGAAGCCCGTGACGCCCAGATGCGTCTCGTACCATTGCGCGAGTGCGTCCGTGTCCACGGCGCGAAAGAAGATGCCGCCGATACCCACTGCCTTGGCCATGTTACCTCACAAAGATCGCGCGGAAATCGTTGACGTTGGTCCCCGTGGGGCCGGTGACGAGCAAGTCGCCGATGGCGTGGAAAGCGGTCCAGGCATCGTTGTTGGCGAGCGCCGCGCGCGGGTCGATGCCCGCGGCGCGCATGCGGGCGGCCGACGAACCATCGGCGAACGCGCCGGCATTGTCCTCGGAGCCATCGATACCGTCGGTGTCGGCGGCGAGCGCGGTGATGCCGTCCGCGCCCTCGATGGCGAGGGCGAAGGCAAGGAGAAATTCGGCGTTGCGGCCGCCTTTGCCTTTGCCGCGCACGGTGACCGTGGTTTCACCGCCGGACAACAGGATGGCGGGGCGGAAGAAGGGGCGATTGCGCGTGTCGACTTCGCGGGCGATGGCAGCCATCACCTGGGCGACGTCGCGGGCTTCACCCTCGACCGAATCGGAGAGGATGTGTGCGGCGATGCCGCGCGTGGCGGCACGGGTGGCGGCGGCCTCCAGCGACAGCGCGGACGAGGCGACGATGCGGACGGTGTTGCCGGCAAAACGCGGATCGTCGGGGCGCGGCGGCTCATTGTCGTGCGAGGCAAGCAGCGTCGTGGCCGCGGCGGGAAGCTCGAGGCCGTAGAGCGAGATCAAATGGCGGACTTCGGCGCGGGAACTGGAGATCGGCACGGTGGGGCCGGACGCCACGAGCGCCGGATCGTCGCCAGCCACATCGGAGACGATAAGGGTCGCGACGCGGGCCGGCGAGGCGAGCGCCGCGAGACGGCCGCCCTTGATGGCGCTAATCTCGTTGCGGATGAGGTTCATCACGCCGATGGGCATGCCCGACGCCAGCAGCGACCGCGTCACCGCCTGCTCGTCCTCAAAACTGAGGCCGGGGCCCGGCGCGGGCAGCAGGGCCGAACCGCCACCCGAAATCAATGCGACGACGAGGTCGTCGTGGCTGAGGCCGTGCACCTTGGCCATCATCCGGCGCGCGGCGAGATAGCCGGCTTCGTCGGGCACCGGGTGGCTCGCTTCGACGATCTCGATCTGCGTGGTGGGGACCGCATGGCCGTAGCGGGTCACCACGAGGCCGTCGACCGGCTGGCCCCAGAACTGCTCGAACGCCCGGGCCATTTGCGCCGAGGCTTTGCCGGCGCCGATGACGATGGTTCGGCCCTGCGGTTTTTCGGGAAGATGAGCTGCGATGGCGCGGCCCGGATCGGCTGCCGCGACCGCGGTGCGGAACAGGTCTTCGAGAAGATCGCGGTCCATCGCGCCCCGGGCCGGTGTTTCGTGTCACAATGCCGTCATCCGTCCCCACTAGCCAGAGATTTCCTTGATCGAACGTCCCCAGATGACCGTCCGCTACGCGATCTACTTTGCCCCCGCCCACGATTCCCTGCTGTGGCAGCGCGCCGAGGACTGGCTTTCCCAGCCTGACCTCGAGCCGCTGACCCTGTCGGCGCGGCGCTATGGCTTTCACGCGACGATCAAGGCGCCGATGAGCCTGTCGCTCGACTATGCGGAACTGGATGCAGCACTGACTGAGTTTGCCAGTGAGCACGGTGCGGTCTCCCTGAGCGGGCTCGCGCCACGGCTGCTCGATGGCTTCCTGGCGCTGACGACGGAGCCGCAGCCCAAGCCGCTGACCGATTTCGCGGCGGCGGCGGTCGAGGCGTTCGAGCCGTTCCGGGAGCCGCTGAGCGAGAGCGAGCGGGCGCGGCGACTCACAGCGCCGCTGACGCCGCGACAGATCGAACTGGTGGACGAGTTTGGCTACCCCTATGTGCTCGAGCAATTCTTGTTCCACATGACGTTGACCGACCGGCTGCCCGCGGAACAGCGGGACGCGATAGTGGAGCGGGCGCACGCCTGGTTCGAAGCTGCCCTGACAGAGCCGCTGCGGCTTGACCGGCTGGTGGTTTTCGCGGAACCAGAGCCCGGCGCCGCGTTCGAGCGGCTCGACCCTGACTATGTGCTGAGAGGGGCATGATGGAGACCATCTTCCGCAACGCGACGATCGTGCTCGGCGACGAGATCGTCACCGGCAGCGTGCGCGCCTTGGATGGCGAGATTGTCGCGATCGACACCGGCATCTCGCAGGTCGGCGAAGATTTCAGCGGCGACTATCTGATTCCGGGGCTGGTCGAGCTGCATACGGATCACCTCGAAGGACACTACCGGCCGCGGCCGGGCGTCTACTGGAATCCGTTCGCGGCGCTGCAGGCGCATGACGTGCAGATCGCGGGTTCGGGAATCACCACGGTGTTCGACGCGGTACGGATCGGTTCCGATCCGGAGATGCCGGGCATGGGCGACCACGTGCAGGTGCTGGTCGATGCCATCGAGGCTGGTGTCGGCGACGGCCGGTTGCGCGCCGATCATCTGATCCACCTGCGCTGCGAATTGCCGGCGCATGATGTGGTCGATGATTTCGAGCGGTTCTGCGACATGCCGCTGGTAAAGCTTGCTTCGGTGATGGATCACACCCCGGGGCAGCGGCAGTATCAGACGGTCAGCAAGTACCGGCAGTACTACCAGGAACGCATGCGCTTCAACGACACTGAGATGGACACGTTCATTGCCCAACGGCACGCCGAGCAGGCGACCTATTCCGACAAGCACCGGAAGGCTATTCTAAGGCGCGGTATCGAGGCCGGCATCGCCTTCGCCAGCCATGACGACGCGACGGCGGAGCATGTGGCGGAGTCGCTGGCCGACGGCGTGGCGATTGCAGAGTTCCCCACGACGATGGTCGCGGCCGAGCAATCGCATGCGGCCGGCCTCGCGGTGCTGATGGGCGCGCCCAATGTGGTGCGCGGCGGCTCGCATTCGGGCAACATCGCCGCGGTCGATCTCGCCAAGGAAGGCTGCCTCGACGTGCTGAGTTCAGACTATGTGCCGGGCGCTCTGATCCTTGCGGCGTTCCAGCTTCCGGCGCTGGCCGGGATCAGCCTGCCGGAGTCGATCCGCATGGTGTCGATGACGCCGGCCAAGGCGGCGCACCTCGGGGATCGGGGTGAACTCACGATGGGCAAGCGCGCCGATTTCGTGCGGGTGCGACTCCATGGCGACATGCCGGTGGTCAAGGGCGTTTGGCGGCAGGGCCAGCGGGTGAGTTGATGCTGGTTCTGGTCGTCGGCCCGTCCGGCGTGGGCAAGGACACACTGATCAATGCAGCGAAGGCGGCGCTGACAGGCGACAAGCGATTCGTCTTCCCGCGGCGCGTAGTGACCCGGCCGGCGGTCGCGGCGCTCGAGGACCACGAGTCCGTGACGCCGGAGGAATTTGCCCTGCAGGAGGCGAATGGCGCCTATGCGCTAAGCTGGGAGGCGCACGGCCTCCACTATGGGCTGCCGGCGTCGATTGCGGCCGATATCGCCGGCGGGCGCGTCGTCGTGATGAACGGCTCCCGCGCCATGGTGGCGACCGCGCGGGCGCAATTCCCCGGCACAATGGTGGTCCTGATCGAAGCAAGGCCCGAGGTGCGGGCTGAGCGGCTGGCGGGACGCGGACGCGAAACCGCCGCCGAAGTCGCCGGGCGGCTGGCGCGCGAGGTGCAGGCGTCGATCGAAAACGCCATCCGGGTCGACAATTCCGGCTCGATCGACGAGGGCAGCGCGCGCTTTTTGGCCGCACTGCGGGCCATGCCCGTCGTTTGAACCTTTCGCGCCGCCCGGCGTTCTTGCCCGAAATGCGTCATTCTTCAGAGGGTTCTGGATGAGCAGAAACGGGCTTTATGCATTGATTGGGCTTCTCGCGATCATCGTGATCGGGTTGGGCGGATACATGCTCTACCAGCAGTCGCAGCAGCCATCCCTTGAGATCAAGGTGGACAGCAACGGCATTCGGGTGAACGGAAATGGCTGAGGTGGCGGGGTCGGGCGCAGTTCTCGACGCGCTGCTGCACGAACTGTCGGCGCAGGGTCAAGGCGGACAGCCAAAAGCGGACCGGGGACGCCTCACGGCCTATCCGATCAAGGGTACGATCGACGTGCTGGCCCTTGCCGAGGCCGTCGAAAGTGCGCTAGGCGGCGGCACCCTAGACGATGAAGAAGCGAAATCTCCGGCGGAACTGAATGCCGCCAACGATGGGTGAGAATTGCTAGCCGCGTGTACGGGAGGCGGCAAAGCGTCAAGACTGAAAAGACAAACGTCCCGGTTTCGTCTCCTCCAAAACAAGGCAAGCTCTTATGAATCGCAACACCTGGATTATCATTATTGTCGCCGTGATCGTGATCGTCGGCCTCATCTGGATCTTCAATCGCGGCACCCCGACCCCGGTCGTTCCCGTCGCCCCGTCGAGCTCGGCAGTGAGCTCGAGCGAAGCCCCGGTGTCGTCGGCCGTCGTGTCGTCGGAAGCCCCGGCCGTGTCGTCGGCGGTCTCCTCGGCCGTATCCTCCGCTGAAGCTGCGGTCAGCTCGGCTGTGTCGTCGGCGCTGTCGTCGATAGCTTCGCAGGCTTCGAGCGAAGCTCCGGCCATGTCGGTCGAAGTGCCGGCGATGTCCTCGGCTCAGTAAAGTCTCAGCAGACAGCCCTGAATGCGAAACCCCCGCCAAGCGATGGCGGGGGTTTTGTTTTGGCCAGCGGCGCTGTGCGCCAGGCAGCCAGAGGGGCTATTGCGCGGGCTTCGCCTCAGGGGCCGCCGACAGGCGCGCGGCCTCGGCCAGCGCCCGGCGTTCGCGATAGACCCCGAACTGCTGGTCGGCGAGCACACCGATCAGGATCACGCCGCCCATCACGGCGAAATTGAGCGATGAGGGGATGCCCAGCAGGTTGACGAGGTTTTGCAGGATCTGCAGCAGGATCGTGCCCAGCACGACGCCGACGATCGAGCCTTCGCCGCCGCGCAGCGAGAAACCCCCGAGGACGGCCGCCGCAATGGCGTAAAGCTCGTAGAAATTGCCGTGGCCGGATGGCTGCACCGAGCGCGTGTACATGGCGAAAAAGATTGCCGCGAGCGCCGTAAGCAGCGCCGAGATCACATAGGCGGCGACGATCACGACATTGGTGCGGATGCCCGAGAAGCGCGCCGCCTCCTCGTTCTTGCCGATGGCAAAGAGGTAGCGCCCGAACACAGAGCGGTGCAGCACGAACCAGGCGACCACCGCGACGACGGCGAGCACGAAAACCGAGGTCGGCACGCCGCCGATGCGCGCGGTGAAGAAGTCGAGGCCGGGATACACCGAGCCGAAGGGGAAGCCGGCCGTGGCGTCACCGGTGTAGCCGCGGGCGACGCCGCGATAGATCAAGAGGCCGCACAGCGTCACGACGAAAGGCTGCATCTTCAGCCGGGTGATGAGGAGACCGTGCGCGAGCCCCAAGATCACCCCAAGCAGCAGCACAATGATCGCCGCGATCGGCCAGGGGACGCCCTTGGCGCCGACCATATCGACGAACAGCACGCCGAGCAGCGCGATCATCGAGCCGGCCGACAGCTCGATGCCGCCGGTGATGATGACGAAGCCCTGACCGATCGCGAAGATGCCGAACAGGCCGACGAGGTTGGCGGTGTTGGCGATGTTGATGGTCGACAGGAAGCGCGGGTTGATGATGGCAACCACCGCGCCGACCACCAGG
>JBKJTB010000051.1:0-30502 GCA_046594305.1 Devosia sp.
CGGTGAGTTGGTCGCGACCCCTCCGTGGAGCTGGTGGAAGGTGCCTTCGCCCAACAAGATGACAAGTTGGCTCGCGGGCAGCTCCATCGCTCGCCGGAATGTATCCAGGTTGACCAGACCACCGCCAGGCGCGGTGAAGCGCTCGTCGAAGCCCCCCAATTGCGTCCACGCTGTCTTGTGAAGGAAGAGCGCATTGGACTCTGCGATCGGAGAAAACCAGCCATCGACTGACGAACCATCCAGTGCACTGATTTCGAAGAGCCGATAGCCGTCGCTCGGCCAGTTGATCGCCTCCAAATAGGCGTCTTCCCGAGCTTTGTCATAGCCCGAATGGACGGACCACCTTTGCTGATCGTAACCAAGGTACCACCCAAGTGTCGCTACGACTGCCTGAGCCGACAGGCTTGCGGCTTGACTGGCAAAATGCAGCATGCCGGGGCTTACAATACGGGCGCCGTCAATCATGACCCCGATGACTTCGCCTCTCGCATCCGCCAGGCCGCGATTGATCGCGTACGCCGGCGAGACGTACCCGGGCTCAATCCGAATGAGGCGGAAATCTCCTTCCAGGTCGCTGAAAAGATCGGGATGGACGGGAGGGTCTGAGCCGTTGTCTACGACGATAACTTCATAGTCGCCGGCCGCAATATCCCGCTGGTATCTGGCCGACAAAGAATAGAGTGTTTTGCGGGCTTCGCGCGGGATGTTGTAGACGACGACGATGACCGAGAGCTTTTTTGCCGGGACAGCTGACGGCGGGGAGACGGGCAACTGTTTATCGCCACTCCCGAGCCTCTGTAAGAACCCCGTTCGGGAAAGGATAGAGGGCAGCTTCATGTCTATTGTATCGGACCCGGATCATCGATTGTCTCAGAGTCAGAGCTATCGCTGCAATGTCAAGAAGCCCCGTCGATATTCAGTCACCTTATGGAAGCCCTGATGCATCAAGATCTTCACGACCGCTTTCCCGGAGTCCGCTTTTACAATCCGGCCCTGACCGAAGTCCAAGCCGACGTCAGCATCGGGAGCGGGACTCGTATCGGCTCGTTCACGCTGGTCCATGCCGGCGCCCAGATCGGAACCGGTACGACCATCGGCTCGCACTGCAATATCTGCGCTTGCTCGATCGGCAACAACGTCTCGATCCAGACGGCCTGCCACATCACGCGAGGCGTCGTTATCGAGGACGACGTCTTTGTCGGTCCACGCGTCACGACCCTCAACGACAAGCTCAAGGGTGGCCCGATGACCTACCCGCGTATCTGCAAGGGCGCCAAGGTCGGCGGCGGCAGCGTTATCCTCCCCGGCGTAACGGTGGGCGAGGGCGCCGTTGTGGGTGCAGGGAGCGTGGTGACCAAAGACGTGCCGCCGGGGGCCACGGTCGCGGGCAATCCGGCACGTGTTGTGGTAGCAAACGTCGAAAAGGCCCGCTAAACCGCAACATGGACTACAAGATTCTCAATCTCGCGCCGACCGGCATGGTGCCGACACGAAAGCTGTCGCCGCATGTCCCCTTGACGGTCGACGAAATCGTCAAGGATTGCAGGGAATGCGCCGATCGCGGCGTCTCGATCCTCCACTTGCATGCCCGCGACGCGGACGGAGCGCCGACCTATGACCGCGAGGTCTACGCTCGCCTCATCGGCGGCATCCGCGAAACGCATCCGGACGTCGTGCTCTGCGTTTCGCTAAGCGGCCGCACCTTCACCGAATTTTCCCAACGCAGCGATCCGCTGCTGCTCGAGGGTGATCTGAAACCGGATATGGCCAGCCTGACCCTCTCGTCTTTGAATTTTGCCCAGACGGCGAGTGTGAATGCGCCCGACATGGTGCGCCGGCTGGCGGAAACGATGGCGGAGCGCGGCATCAAGCCCGAACTGGAGGTGTTCGATCTCGGCATGGTCAACTATGCCCACTATCTCAGCGATTGCGGCCTTCTGACCCCGCCGCATTACTTCAATGTCCTGCTCGGCAATGTTGCGACCGCACAGGCGAGCCCAATCCATCTCGCCGCGCTTGTTTCTGGCTTGCCCGGCAATTCCCTGTGGTGCGGCGCTGGCATCGGCGATGCACAACTGAGGGCAAACACCTTGGGTCTCCTCTTCGGCAACGGGGTTCGAACGGGACTTGAGGATTCCCTCTGGTTCGATCCCGATCGAACCCGACCTGCGACCAACGCGGATCTCGTTGATCGCATGGTCGGGCTCGCCAATCTTCTCGGGCAGAAATTCGGTTCTCCGCAGGTCGTGCGACAGATGTTGGGGCTCGACCCGCATGAGTGACCGGGCTCATCGTCCCCTGCGCATCCTGCTGACCAACAATACGCTCGCCGGGCGTGCCGGGTCCGAGCTTTACGTGCGCGACCTCGCCCTCGAATTCATGAAGCGCGGCCATTTGCCGGTCGCCTATAGCCCTCTCCTCGGCGAAGTCGCCGACGAGTTGCGGGCCCACACGATCCCCGTGCTCGGCGACCTAGACGACATGGAGGCAGAGCCCGATATCATTCACGGTCATCACCATCACGAGAGCATGACGGCGGCGCTGCGCTATCCTCGAACACCGATGATTTTCGTCTGCCATGGATGGGTGCCGTGGGAGGAGATGCCGCTTATCCACCCCAATATCGTCAAATACGTCGCGGTCGACGATCTGTGCCGGGAACGCCTGCTGACAACGCGTGGCATCGCTCCCGAGAAAACGACGACGATCTATAACTTTGTCGACCTCGACCGCTTTCACCTGCGTCCAAGCCTGCCCTCGCGGCCAAAGGCGGCCTTGGTCTTTTCAAACTACATGACGCAGATCCCCGAGCCAATTCGGGCCGCATGCAGCGCGGCGGGCATCGACCAGATCGATGTGCGTGGAATGGCGTTCGGTCAGTCGGTAGCGGCACCGGAAGACATTCTCGGCCAGTATGACATCGTCTTCGCCAAGGCGCGGTCGGCCATCGAGGCCCTCGCGTCCGGGTGTGCCGTCGTTCTCGCTGATGCCGCCGACCTTGGCGGCATGGTGACTTCAGCCAATCTTGAGCGCGTACGCCGCCTGAATTTCGGCATCAGGGCGATGCAAGCCGAGGCCATTACCCAGTCCGGTATTGCGCGTGAGATCGGGCTCTACGATGCGCAGGATGCACGAAAGGTGAGCGAGAAAATTCGGTCGGTCGCGGGACTGACGACAGCTGCCGACACTTGGCTGGATCTCTACCACGAGGTTATCGCCGACTGGGAAAGCCGGACCCCGGAGGCCAGCGACATCGAGCGCATGCGCGCCGGTGCCCGGTACCTGTTGCAGATCGCCGGGCCGGTGAAGTCTCGGGTCAACGCTGAACTGAGGCTCACTGAAATGCAGCGTCGGGAAACTGCCAGCCGGGCCGAGCTTGCGACCCTCCGCGCCAGCCACCAGGTCGCACTGGATCAAAGCTCGGCAGCCGTAGCGGCAGGCGAGGCTCGGCTTGACGGGCACCGAAAAGAAATCGAACGACTGTCTGCCGCCCTGGCAAAGCGCGAAGCCGAGCTTGGCAGGCGACAGGAGGCCCACCAGCGAAAAATCGAGAGGCTGTCGGCAACCCTCGCGGCTCGCGAAGCGGAGCTGACCACGATCCGCAGTTCGCGCGCCGGCAAGCTCATTCAGCGATACAGAAGGATGCGGCAATGGCTCCAACGCCGCTAGCAAAGCGCGCTGAGTCCAGGACGCGCTTTCTCATCGTCGGATTTGGCAAGATGGGGCAGCTTCATCTGCGGTCTCTGCGAGGGTTACCCGAAGCCGAGGTGGTCGGCGCCGTCGACACCGATCCCGCCCGAAAGGCCGCTGCGGATGCCGCGGGCGTCCCCTTCGCAATGGCGGTCCGAGACCTCGCCGGCTCGGCCGACGCCGCGATTGTGGCGACGCCGTCGGACCAGCATGCGGCCGTCTGCCTGGAACTCCTCGCGCTCGGGATAGACTGCCTGGTCGAAAAGCCAATGGCGCTCGATCCGGACGAGGCGCGACTGATGGTCGAAGCGGCCGCTGACCGCGTGATACTGGCGGTCGGGCAAAGCGAGCGGTTCAATCCGGGCTTGGACCTGGCGCTGCGCGAGATGCAGAAAATCAACGGCGACGTGCTGGTACGGCGCACCGCTCGCCTGGCGGCCGAAGCAGGTGCATCCGATATCATCCAGGACCTCATGGTTCACGACCTTGACTGGATCCTCCGGCACGAGGGGTTTGTTCCACCGAGTCTAGAGGTCACCCGGGCGATCCGAACCGACGGCAAATTGCAGGACGTCAGCTGCACGCTGAGATTTGCGACGCGAGCCTATCATATAACGACGTTCTACGCCACGGGCGTGCCGGATCGGACGGTGATCCTCCGGCCCGAGGGTCAGCCTCAACGCAGCTTCTCGCTCCGTCAGGACAATTTTGGATCGAGCGCCGATCCCCTTACCCGGCAGGCCGCGTCGTTCCTTGCACTTCGCCGGGGCACGCCCACCGCGATCTGTACTGGCAAGGAAGCTCTGCAGGTCCTGGAACTGACCGAGCGGCTCCGGCATCGTTGTGGCGCCGGCTCGAAGCGCACGGCGCTGGAATCGAATTCGCTTTGATCCCGCCTATCCCCTTTGTCGATCTGAAGGGTGAATGGGAGCCTCTCCGGCAGGAGGTTCTCGACCGCATAGGCCGCATCTTCGAGCACGGCCGGTTCATCGGTGGTCCGGAAATCTCGGAACTCGAAGAGCGCCTCTCGGGTATTGCCGGCGTCGAACATGCGATCGCTTGCAGCTCTGGAACGACGGCCCTGCTGATGAGCCTTTTGGCTCTCGACCTGCAGCCCGACGACGAGGTGATCATCCCGGCGTTCACCTTCGCCGCACCCCTTGAATGCGTGCTCCTGGTTGGGGCGCGGCCGGTCCTGGTCGATGTCGACTACCCGTCCGGTCTGATCAGCCTCGATGCAATGCAGCAGGCCATTACCGGCAAGACCAGGGCGATCATCGCCGTGTCGCTGTTCGGCACGCCGCCCGATTTCGATGCGATCAACGGGCTGGCTTCCGCTGTGGGGATCACGGTGATCGAGGATGCCGCGCAGAGCCTGGGTGCTGTCCAGAACGGGGTCGCAAGCGGCGGGCTGTGCGACATCGGCTGCACGAGCTTTTTTCCCACCAAGACGCTGGGCGGCGCGGGAGATGGTGGCGCGATCTTTGCCAACAGCGCAGAACTGGCCGAGCGCCTTCGCGAGATCCGCAACCACGGCCAGAGCGATCGATACCGACATGTGCGGCTCGGCATCAACGGCCGCATGAGCTCGATTGCGGCCGCCGCGCTGCTTACGCGACTTGATGGCCTGCCCAAGGCACTCGAGGCCCGCCGACGCATTGGCGCAATCTACGATCAGGGGTTCGAGCCGCTGCAGCGCAAGGGCCTGGCTTTGGCAGCGATCCCGGCGGGGATTGTGTCGGCCCGCTCGCAATACGCGATAGCCCTCAAGGATCGCGACGCCGCGGGGGCCGCTCTTGGGGAGGCGGGGATCGAAACCGCCGTGCACTACCCCACGCCGCTCCATCTCCAGCCGGCCTTCGCCGGGATCCGGCGGGCCGGCAGCCTCGACGAGGCCGAGCGGCTCGCCAACACCGTATTGTGTCTCCCGATATATCCGGGACTGACCGAAACAAATCAGCGGCGAGTCATCGACGCCGTAATTTCCCATGTTGATCGAGGGTCGACGGACGCACCGACAGGGCAGCCTCCGACGCACTAGCTAAAGGATGAAGTCGCCTGCGGTCAGGTTCACGTGGCCGGCGAGGACGATCTTGAGGTCGGCGTGACCGTTGCCGTCGATGTCGGCGAGGATGATGGTGGTTTTGGCGGTGTGGTCGATCGCCAGTTCGCCTTTCTTGTCCGAAAAATCCCGTTCGCCGATAAAGTGGAATTTGGCGTTGCCGCCCGCCTTGCCGTTGGCGTCGATCGCCGAGACGTCGATCTTGTCCTTGCCGTGCGTGAAGTCCCGGATCAGGTCGAACGAGCGCAGCTTGCTGTCGTCGATCTTGCTGAACACGAAATGATCACGCCCGGCGCCCCCGGTGAGGATGTCGCCGCCCGTGCCGCCGATCAGCGTGTCGTTGCCAATGCCGCCCAGCAGCTTGTCTTTCCCGGCCTTGCCGTCGAGCACATCGTTGCCGCGCAGCCCGTCGAGACGGTTGGCTTTCGCATTGCCCTCGATGACATTGCCGAGCGCGTTGCCCGCACCGGCCTTCGCCGCCCCGGTCAGAGTAAGGTTCTCGATGTTGGCACCAAGCTGTGTCGACACCGAAGCGATCACGGTGTCTTTGCCCTCGCCGCGATGTTCGATCGCGACGTCGGCGGTGCTGTTGAACACGAACACATCGTTGCCCGTCCCGCCGGTCATGATGTCTCCGCCGAGGCCGCCATCGAGCCGGTCGTTGCCGCCGCGCCCGTCGATTGTGTCGTCGCCACCGCCGCCCAGCACCGTCTCGCCGGCGCCGCTGCCGATGAAGCTGTCGACTGCGCCGCTCAACGCGAAAATCTCGATGCCGGAGTAGATGTCTCCGGCTGCTTCCCCGCCATGAACGCCGGTTGTGAGATCGATGCTGACGGCGTGGACGAACGCTGCGGTGTCGATGCCGCCGCCGCCGACCAGCGTATCGGCACCCTCGCCGCCAACCAGCGTGTCGTTGCCGTAGTCGCCGATCAGATGGTCGGTCTGGCCCGCGCCAACGATGCGGTCGTCATGAATGCTGCCGACCACTTTGGCGAACACCCCGGCGAGAGTGAACGCGGTGCTGCCGATGCGGCCAGTCGCGGTACCCAGATCGACGGTCACATCGTCGTCGGCAGCCGCGAAGTTCAGCGTATTGGTCCCGCCATCGCCGTCGACAATCGTGGCGCGTGAAGGCTGTGCGGCGTAGCTGGCCGTGAAGTAGTAGATGTCGTCGGCGTTGGTGAAATCGCCGTAGAAGTCGAGCGTCGCATCGCTGATCGAGAAACTGCTCGAGGCCGTAGGGTGGCTGAGCTTCACCGTCCAGGTGCCGAAGGGCGACTCACCCCAGGTCGCCACGGCGTCGAAGGTAAAGTCGAGCGTCGTCATCCCGCCCGCGGCGCGCAGGTTCGGCGCGATGAGCACGACGGTGCCAGCGGCCGAAATGAGTTCGATGCGCAGATCTTTGAGGTCGGCATCCACCAGGTTCAGCGTCAGGCTGACATGGTCGAGCGAGAACGCGGTTCCAGTCGGCAGCAGCTCGACGCTCATCGTCTGGCTGGCCGGATCGGCGCTCAGCGGAACGATGAAATCGGAGGTAAGATGGGCCTCGTTGGCGGCTGTCGACTGTGCCGTCCAGTTGCGCGCGAGGCTGACGGCCGACAGGGCGTTGAGGTTGCCGAAGCCGATCTCGCGGTCGAACACCAGGCCGCCGCCGTTCACATTATCAGCGGCGTTGGTCACCGCGTTGGGGCCGAGCGTCGGGTCGGCGCTGATCGCGAGGATTTCCTGGATGTCGCGATAGCCGAGATTTGGGTTGGCTTCGAGCATCAGCGCGATGGCGCTCGACACCATCGGTGCCGCAAACGAGGTGCCCGACACATAGGTCGAACTGGTCGCACCGGCGGCGGCGCCACCGGTCGTCAGCAGGCCCACGCCCGGCGCCGAGATCAGCACATTGCTGCCCGGGCTCGAAAACACCGCCGCACGGCCCTCGGAATCGTGCGCGCCAACGGCAATGCCGAAGCGCGAATTGGAGAGGCTGTGGAAGTTGGAATCGTCGCCGATATTCTGGCCCTCGATGCTCAGCTTGCCGTTGCCGGCCGCAAAGACCATCGCCGTGCCCAGCCCACCCCGGCCATTGGTCGCCGCCGCCTCGATGCCCTCGGCAAGGGGGGCGAAGTAGGACCGGGAGAAATTGTCGGCAAACGCGGCGGTGAACCCCCAGCTGTTGTTCGACACGTCGTAGGCGCTCTGGTGCGCGAGGATCGCGCCGATCTCTTCGAGCGAAAAGGCGCTGCCGTAGCGCAGATACGAGGCCGTGATCGTCGCCTCGGGGGCGGCGCCGATCGTGCCGAAATCGTTGGCCGCGGAGCCGGCAATGACGCCGGCGACTTCCGTGCCGTGATCTTCCGAAGTGGAGTCGGGGTGAGCATCGAACGCGCCGACATCGTCGCGCGGATCGAAGTCGATCGATGTGTTGTAATTTCCAGCCAGATCGAGATGCGCGTAGTTCACGCCCTCATCGACCAGGCCAATCGTGACGCCAGCGCCCGTCGCGTAATTCCACGCCGCATGGAAGTTGGCGGAACCTTGCGTCGACTTGGTGAGATTCCAGTATTCGGAGCCGTTGATTGCAGGATTGGTCAGTGCCGCAAGCGACTGGGAGGTGATCTCCAGACCAAGGTCGGAAAGTATATTCGCGTTACTTGAAGTGTTCTTCATTGGCAGTCTCCCCGATACGTCAGACCATAGAGGAGAGCGGCGCAAAGACGGGTTAAGCGGTCGCAGTATAACGGTGGGTGGATTGGTAAATTTGCCAGTAATATTACCGGATGATTGGTCGGTAAACTACACGTTGCTGAAGAATGAAGCCTAAGTTAAATGCGTAGAATGTTAATCGTCTTGAAGGCTTCGTGTTAGCCTTCGATTAATCTAACCGACCCGTTAGGATTAACTGTCCGGGTTAGCGTCCGTGCTTAAGGGGACGTTTCCCGCCGCTGGCGCGGCGCCGATCCCCCAGAGATTCCGGCCCCCGGGCGGTGGCGACCTTTGGTGATGGGGAGGCCCGTTAACCCGCGCGACACCGGCGGTAAGCATTCAGCCGCGGCTCTGGCGTTGATCGATCCTTTCCGCGGCGGCTCGAAATGAAACGCCCGGCGGACCGCCACGGTTAGCGAAGTGTGTGCAGTAGATCGGCACTTGCCCCTTGGCATCGCCGGGACGCATCCGCGGACGTTGAAAGTGTAAAGGGCCTCGCGGCGATGCCGCAGCTTGATGGTGAGGCCGAAGACGGCGTGCTAGTGATTTGAGTCGAGGGTATTACTTGAGCAGCGTCGATCTCGTTCCCCTGCAATCAGCTCTTGATGACGCTGTGCTCGACTGGAGCAAGTGGCAGGAGGTCTGCGATCGTCTCGCGGTACTGCTCGGCGGCGTCGGAACCGTCATCGTGCCGGAAGCGGTTGAGCTGCAGTTGCCCGGCGTGGTGGCCTCCAATGCACTGGGCGGCCTGATCGAAACCATCTTCCGCGACGGCTGGATCAGCAGGAACTATCGCCGCAGGGCCATCCCGATCATCAAGCAGCGCGGCTATGCTACCGATTTCGACATCGCCGACGATCTGGTGATGCGCCGGGACCCCTTCTATGCCGAGTTGCTTGCGCCGCAGCGTCTAGGCGTCTTCGTGGGGCTCAACATCCCCGGCCCGCGCGGCAGCTTCATCGCCACCGTCGAGCGCAGCATCAAGGCGCCCGTGCCCGACGCCAGCCTGCTGGAACTCGCCGCGAGCATCCAGCCGATGCTCGCCTCGAGTGCCCGGGCCACGATGACGCTTGCCGGGCAGCGCATCGACGACTGGAAGGCGCTGGCCGCGGAGTCCAATGCGGCGGTGTTCCTCATCGACCGGGCGGGCAACGTCATCGATCGCAACGAGGCCAGCGAGGCGCTGGTCGAGAATGTCTTCGATCTGGGCGATCGGCGGTTGAAGCTTCTCAATCCGGCCGCCGAACAAAGGCTGGTGCAACTGGTTGAAGCGACGCGCCATCCCGATGAGCGCTCGCCTCTGCCGCCGCCGCTCTTCGTCGATGGTGCGGGCATGGGCCGCCTGATGATCGATGGCGTGCGGCTGCCCCGCTCGCTGCGGTTCTTTCACGTCGAGGCCGCCGGCATGATCGTGGTCCGCACCGTCGAAAGCGAAACGCAGGTTCTGCCGCGCGCGTTGCGGCTGCACGCTCATCTGACCGAAGCCGAACTGCGCGTGGCGATGGCGTTGTTCGAAGGCGTGAGCCTGCAGGATTTTGCCGACACGTCCGGCCTCACCGTCGGCACGGCGCGCCAGCAGCTGAAGTCGGTTTTGCGCAAGACCGGCACCAATCGTCAGGGCGAACTTCTGACGATGATGCGCCGTCTCTCGGGCCGCGATTAAGTTCGGACTCCTCCCGAAAAGTATTAACCAGACGTTACACTTGGTATCGAGCGTATACCATTTGGGAGTTTCGACGCCTCGGCCCGCTGATACAGTCCCCATCGGTTAACAAAGTATTAATGTGGGGCTGGGGGCTCGCCGTATTAAACGGCGTAAAGTGGTTCGTGTAGTGTGAGTAGACGGCTAGCGCCGCCGCGGTCGCATGGTTCAAGTGTTCCACCAAGTCCTGAGCCCCCTCACGGGAGGCCACCATGGCGACGACTTGGAATATCTCTAACGAAGCTCAGCTCACCGCCGCGCTCGCGGGTTCGGCCGACGGTGACACGCTGTTCTTTGCGCCTGGGGACTACACCGGCGTTCTCATTGACGTGGGGACCAACAAGGATCTGACCTTTACCAGCGCCAACGCCGGCTTCGAGTTCGGCGATTGGCCCACCGGTGAGGTCATCCTCAACCGCATCTCTTCCAACGGCTCGGTTACCGTCGACGGTATCCACGTGCACGAGACGGAACGGGCGGCAACGTTCATCGACGGCGGCTGGGAAGCCATCGCCATCGGCAATGCCGACGAGTCGATCACGGTGCGTTACTCCAAGGTCACCATCGACGCGACTTCAGACCCCACTCCGGGCCAGGCCTTCGGCGTCATCGCGACCTACAACACCAACGCCACCACTGTGTCGCACACGGTGTTTGGCCCGTACGAAGGCGATTTCGACCCGACCTTCGCCAACTACGGCGTCTATGTAAACGGCTCGACCTCGCCCTCCGACACCATTTCCATCACCGACAACGTCTTTGAGCTCGGCACCACGCGAAACGTCGGCGTGAAGCTTGCCCATCAGATCGGTGGCTCGCAGGTCGATATCTCCGGCAACACGTTCGAGGATCCGGGCACGGCGCGGGGCGCCATCCGCATCGACGACGAGGGTTACGACTTCGGCAGCGACCAGGACTTCTCCGGCATCACCGAAAACGCTTTCACGAGCGGCGTGCAGATCAGCAACGAGACGCAGAACCCCATCGTCGACAACGGCTACGCGAGCATCACGGGGACCAACGCGGACGAAACGTTCGTTGCCGACAGCGGCTTCGACGACATCGATGGCGGCGGTCAGGGTGCGATCGGCGATACCATCGACATGACCAACGCCGGAGCCGGCGGTTCCACTGTCGACCTCAAGGCTGGCACCGCCTTCTCGACGGCCACGGGCATCGACAGCATCTCGAACATCGAGAATGCCAAGGGAAGCAGCGGCAACGACGCGCTCTACGGCTCGGACGGCGACAACACCTTCTACGCCACGACCGGCCACGACCTCATCAACGGCCGCGGGGAGGGAGCCAACGGCGATACGTTCGACGCCTCGGCGGCCGCAACGGCGATCACCGTCAATCTCAACGGTGGTGCCACCAGCGGCGCATTCACCTCGACGCTGACTGACATCGAGAATGCCAAAACCGGCGCCGGCAACGACACCGTCATCCTGTCGGGCGAAGTCAATCATGTCGATGGCGGCGCAAACTTTGACACTGCAGTCTCAACGGCAAACTACGCCGACGTCGCGATTTCCTGGGACGATGCGCTGGGCCAGTTCAACGCCGGCAGCGACACGCTCAAGAGCGTCGAGAAGCTCGATCTGGCCGACAAGGATGTCTGGCTCGTTCACAACAGCGCCGAGCTGACCTACGCGCTCGCCAACGCCACGACGGGCGACGTGCTGAAGCTCGCAAAGGGCACCTACGCAGGAAGCTTCAACGTCACCGTTGACGGCCTGACGATCGAATCGGCAAGCGGCAACGCCGCCGACGTCGTGCTCAAGGGCACGTTCAAGTCAGACAACGGCATCGGTGCCGGAACCGACATTCCGACGTTCCTCAAGACCGCCGCGGGTTATTCAGGCGGCGCTCCGGGCCTGTCCATCCAGGCTGACAACATCACGATCCATGCGATCACGATCACCGAGCATCGCAAGGCAATCGACCTTCAGTCCAACACCGGGCTGACCCTCGATGGCGTCACGCTCGATAACAACGTGCACTCGATCTACAAGGAAACCGGCACGGCGGAAGTCAGCGACTTCGTCCTCAAGAACTCGACGATCTCGCGCGCCTATCAGGGTCTCACCGTCAACGCGGATGCCGATCCGGCTGGTGGCTACACCGGGTCGTTCGACGGTGTTGATATCTTCGATACGACGTTCAGCCATCTCCTCGAGAAAGGCATCTATGCCGAGCAGTTGAGCGATGCGAACATCCACGACATCACGATGAATGATGTCGGTCAGTTCGGTCGTACGCAGAGCTTCGGACCTGCGGGCCAAAATGGAGCCGGCATCGACATCAACCTGAAGTACGGCGACTTCGAAGACATTTCGATCACCGACTTCCATTTTACCGACGTCGGTCTGAGCAATGGAGCCGGCTCGTCGCACTTCAACGGCGGCGCCATCCACGTGAAGGCCCGCGATGATGGCGGCTATGCGAGCCGACCGGCGACGCTTGACAACGTCACGATCAAAGACGGCGACATCACCAACACCAGCACCGGCATCCGCGTCGGCGAGCCTGGGAAGACGACCGTCGGAGCTTCCGATGTCACGATCGAGAATGTGAAGATCGTCAACGCGACCGCCGGTTCCTACGACAACGAGACCACGACGCCACGCACGATCGTCCTCACCGACGACGCAGATGTGGCGACCGCCAACCCCGCTTCGACTGGCTCCTTCATATTCGAGGGTGGCACGGGTAACGACTCCATCACGGGCGGCAATGGTCTCGACGTTGCGGTGTTCAACTCCAGCTACTTCTCGGGGGCCGTGTCGGGAAATGCGTCGGCATTCACCGTCAATGGCGGTGCCGACGGTACCGACACACTGGCCAGCATCGAAAAGGCGGTGTTTACCCAGGGCACGCCCTCCACCGGTGACGACAAGACCGTCTGGCTGGTCAACACTTCGGCCGAGCTGACCGCGGCTCTTTCGGGGGCAGCCGACAACGACATTATCCAGCTCGCGGCCGGTGTGACCTACGATGGCGTCTTCACCATCGCCAACAAGGCTCTCACGATCCTTGGCGCGGACGCGGGCGGCGGGGTCGGCAATGTGCCGGACGGTACGCAAAGCGTGATCCACGGCCGCTTCGCGATCACCGGCAGCAAGAACGTCACCATCGACGGCGTGCAGTTCCTCGCGGATGGAACGAGCGGCATCATCGGGCCGAGCGCCGCAGCAATCGACCTCCAGGGCTCCGGTAACCACCAGATCCTGAATTCGCTCTTCTACAGCACCTTCAACGGTGCCGCGAACGGGGTGGACACGCGCGGCATCATGATGGGCTCGGCCTATAGCGGCCATGCCACGATCAGTGGAAACACGTTCAACGCTTCGGCCGGCTCGCACACGGCCCTCACCACGGCGAATGCCTGGGGACGCGGTATCTGGTCCGACGGCAATTTCAGCCAGCTGGACGTTTTGAACAACCACTTCGCTTGGCTGCGGACCGGCCTCAATCTCGATGGCTACAACGACACCAAGGTCAACATTTCCGGCAATGTGTTCGACACAACGACCGGCGGAAACACCAATACGGTGGGCACGGCGGTCTCCATCGGGACGCCGACCACCACCACCTACGACGGCGTTCACGACAACGACCTGAGCGGCGCCGGTAGCGACTTCAACTTCCGCAACATCCTCACGCCGGTGACGTTCGACTATGGCGACACCGGCAACACCTCGAACACGGTGGACGGTACGCAGGCGTATGTCGAGATACTCGGCACACAGACCCAGGGTGACCACCTTACCGGCTCCGACGGTTTCGACATCATCGCCGGCGACGGTACCCTGCCGTGGGAAAGCAACTACGCAACTCTCGGTTCGGGCAACGACACCATCGACGGGCAGGGCGGCAATGACTGGCTTGTCGGCCAGGGTGGCAATGACTCGATCCTTGGCGGCACCGGCAACGACACCATCGAGGGCAATGCTGGCGACGACGTGCTCAAGGGCGAAGCCAACAACGACTCGATCTCGGGTGGCGACGGCACGGACACCATCACCGGTGGTACTGGCAACGACACGCTCGACGGCGGAGCCGGCACAGATGAGGCGGTCTATTCCGGTACATTGACGACGAGCAACATCACCTACTCGGGTGGCAAGTGGTCGGTGACCGGCGGCGCGGACGGCACCGATAGTCTGGCAGGCGTCGAACGCGTCACCGACGCGAACGGCCATGTCTACCTGCTGGTCGGCGCCGACGGCACCGACGGGTATGTCAGCATCCAGGCTGCGATCGACGCAGCTACTGGTGGTGAAATCATCCTCGTTGCGCCGGGCACCTATGTAGGCGACCTGACGATCAACAAGGACGTCACCATTCTGGGTGCCAATGCCGGAACGAGCGCGGGCGGAACCCGTGGCGCCGAGTCCGTCATCGAGGGCGGGGTATTCGTCGCCGGTACCGGTGCGGGCGCGACGCTCAACGGGTTCTCCGTCACGCGGTCGCATTCGAACCCGGCGCTCGAGAACGCCAGTATCTTCATCCAGGCCGACGGCGTTGAGATCCTCAACAACATTGTCGTGGCTGATGTGAACGCTCTCACTGGTGTCGTCACCAGCATTGGTAACGGCGGCGCCACGATCAGCGGTAACTCGTTCGATGGCTTTGCGAACTTCGGTGCCTACATCAATCCGAACGGTCTCGCCGACGCATCGACGATCACGAACAACTGGTTCACCAACATCCTGCAGGCGGTCGTCTTCGAGGCTGGCCCGAGTGTCATTAACGTCTCGGGCAACGTGTTCTCGGGAAGCATAACTCTCGACATCCGGGCTGCCATTCGCTCGTCCACGGACACCGATGTGTCCGGCATCATCGGCACAAACACCTACTCGGGTGGTGCGGCGCTGCAGGTACGCATCGACTCCTCCGGCGACACGGAAATCACCGGCAGCAACGCGAACGACCTGATCCAGGCCGCAACTGCAGTTGGAGCCTATGCGGCTATCGGCTCTCCCGTCGAGTTCCACGGCGGCGCGGGCAATGACACGCTCAAGGGCGGTGCAGGCGGCGACACTCTCGACGGTGGTGCCGACAACGACTCGATCGATGGCGGTGCGGGCAACGACTCGCTGGTTGGCGGTGGCGGTGCCGACACCCTGCTTGGTGGCGCCAATGACGACACCATCACGGGTGGTGCCGACAACGACTCGATCGATGGCGGCAGCGGCACGGACACGGTCATCTTCAGCGGCAACATCAACGACTATGCCGTGCAGTACGACAGCGGAACGCAGACCTACGCGGTGACCCATCTGGGCACTTCGGAGATCGACTCGGTCAAGGGCGTCGAGAAGTTCAGCTTCAATGGCAGCGTCGTCGACGTCTCCGGCAATCCGAACCTCATCACCAACACGTTCCTGCCGGTCTTCAGCAGCGGGACCGCGGCCAGCTTCGATGAGAATGCGGTCAATCCGACGGTCTATACCGCCGTGGCTACCGATGCCGACAGTGCTGCCGTGTTCGGCGACATCGTCTACAGCCTCGAAGGTCCCGATGCCGGGCTCTTTACGATCAACTCCAGCACCGGCGTGGTGAAGCTCACGGGCTCGGCCAACTTCGAGGCCGATCCGAGCTACTCCATCACGGTTCGGGCGACCCAGGGCATCACGTCACAGACCCGTTCCGTGACGTTGTCGGTCAACGATCTCAACGACAATGTCCCCGTGTTCCAGAGTGGCAACACGGCCAACGTCAATGAGAACGCCGCCGGCGTCACCGTCTACGACGCCAACGCGACCGACGCAGATGCCTCGTTCGGCAATATCGTCTACAGCCTCGAAGGGGCCGACGCTGCGGCCTTCAGCATCGACGCCAGCACCGGCGTGGTCACGCTTACGGGCGCTGCCAACTTCGAGGTCACGCCCAGCTACGCCATCACGGTGAAGGCGACCCAGGGAACGACGTCGACGACCAAGGCTGTCACGGTCACGGTCAACGATCTCAATGACAACGCACCGGTGTTCCAGAGCGGAACGACGGCGAGCGTCAACGAGAACACGGCGGCGTCCGTCGTGGTCTACGACGCCAACGCGACCGACGCCGACTCGGCGGCAACCTTCGGGGCGATCACCTACAGCCTCTCGGGGACCGACGCTTCTGCCTTCACGATCGACGCCGCGACCGGCCAGGTCCGGCTCAACTCCGCGTCGAACTTCGAGACCAAGGCCGGCTATGCCTTCGCTGTCACCGCGACCCAGGGCAGCACCGCAACCACCCAGAACGTGGCGCTCGCGGTCAACGACCTCAACGACAATTCGCCAGCGTTCCAGAGCGGAACGACGGCGAGTGTCAACGAGAACACGGCGGCGTCCGTCGTGGTCTACGACGCCAACGCAACCGACGCCGACTCGGCGGCAACCTTCGGGGCGATCACCTACAGCCTCTCGGGGACCGACGCTTCGGCCTTCACGATCAACGCAACGACCGGTGAAGTCCGGCTGAATTCCGCGGCGAACTTCGAGACCAAGGCCGGCTATGCCTTCGCCGTCACCGCGACCCAGGGCAGCACCGCAACCACACAAAACGTGGCGCTCGCGGTCAACAATCTCAATGACAATTCGCCGGTGTTCCAGAGCGGAACGACGGCCAGCGTCGACGAGAACACGGCGGCCTCCGCCGTGGTCTACGACGCCAACGCCACCGACGCCGACTCGTCGGCAACCTTCGGGGCGATCGTCTACAGCCTCTCGGGTGCCGATGCTTCAGCGTTCACGATCGATGCATCGACAGGCCAGGTCAAGCTCAAGGCCGCGGCGAACTTCGAGGCCAAGGCCGGCTATGCCTTCGCCGTCACGGCGACCCAGGGCAGCACCGCAACCACGCAGAACGTGGCGCTGGCGGTTACCGACGTGGACGAAGGTATCGTCAAGCTGGTCGAAACGACCGTCAGCGTAGAATCTGGCTCCACCAAGACCCCGCTGGGGTCAGTAGGCACCGCGGCTGACGGGACAGCCTTCGAGGTCAAGGTGCTCGACGCCGGTGGTGGCACGGTGCTCAACGGCACGACGTTGCTTGCGATCGGCCAGACCCTGACGCTTGCCCAGCTCAATGCCTTGACCTTCTCGTCGGGGGCAAGCTCGGGCAACATCCAGCTGCAGGCACAAAGCGGTCTCGACACGACCACCGTGACCGTCAACCTCAACGTGACCGCCGCGGTCAACGCGACCTACACCGGCACGTCCGGTGCCAATCGCATCGATGGTGCGGGTGGTAACGACGCGATCCTGGGCAACGGTGGCGCCGATATTCTGATCGGCGGCGCCGGCAAGGACACCATCTCGGGCGGCAATGGCAAGGACACCATCTATGGCGGTGCCGGTAAGGACGTGCTCACGGGCGGCGCCAAGGCCGACCAGTTCGTGTTCGACACGACAGTGAAATCGTCCAAGGCCGACACCATCACCGACTTCAAGCACGGCACCGACAAGATCGCGCTCGACGACGCCATCTTCACCGCGATCGGCACGTCTCTCACGGCCAAGGAGTTCTACGCCTCGGCCACCGGGCTGGCCCACGATGGGTCGGACCGCATCGTCTACGAGACCGACACCGGCAAGCTCTACTACGATGCCGACGGCAATGGTGCGGGCAAGGCGATCCTATTCGCCACGCTCACCAACCATGCCACCCTTACGCTGGGCGACTTCCTGATCGTCTGACGCACCACACACTCCCGGGCGGGGGCGCATGTCGCTCCCGCCCGCTGCTCGCCTCGAGAGCCACGTGCGCCAGAGGCTTTGCTCCCCGTCCGGGTGACGCAATTGTCGGCCAAACGCCAAAATCCTCCCAGTGAATCGAGCCCGCCCCCGCCAGTCCCGCGCGTGATGTCGCCTGGCTGAGCTTTCGGCCCCATAGACCCGCACGACCCGATTGTTTTGCCGGAGATCAATGGATTCTTCGGAATTTGCACCGAGTCTGTCGTCCTGCAGCGATTCTCATCGGGGAGACGGCGATGGCCAAATTCACGGCGCGCGAACAATTGATGCTCGAACTCATCAACCGGGCGCGCATGGACCCGGCCGCCGAGGCCGCGCGCTACGGCATCGACCTCAGTGAAGGCGCATCGCCGGCGATCAGTTCGGCACCCAAGCAAGTGCTGGCGGGCAGCGACGATCTGGGCAAGGCGGCCGACAAGCATTCGAAGTGGATGTCCTTCAACGGGATGTCCCACAATGAAGGCACCAACACCGCCTATTTCTACGGCGTCGATCCAGGGGCCCGTATCGCGCGCGCCGGGTACACGAACCCGCAAACCTTGGGCGAGAACGTCGCCTACCGGGCAGGCACTGCGCTCGACGCCACGCAGGCCATCTACGACATGCATCGGGACCTCTTCGTCGACGCCAGCCAGTTCGGACGCGGCCACCGCGTCAACCTCATGAACGGCGCGTACAGCGAGATCGGCATTGGCAATCAAACCGGCACCGGCTCTTTCGGCATGAAGACTTCGTACATCACCCAGGATTTTGCCGATGCCAAGGGCGCGGCGCGCTTCATCACCGGCGTGGTCTACAACGACACCCTCACCAAGGACGACTTCTTCACCGTGGGCGAAGAGACCGGCGGGCGCGCTGTGTCGACGGCCAACGGCACCAAGAGCGATGTGACCGGCGCCGGCGGCGGCTACGAACTGGCCTTTAAAGGCGGCGGCAGCAAGACGGTGACTTTCGACCTCGTGGGCGACGACCTCACGGTGAAGGTGGACCTGGCTGGTGCCAATGTGAAGGTGGACGCGGTGAACGGCCGCGAAATCTGGACCAATGGATCGCTGGCCTCGCTATCGACCGCGATCAAGGAATTGCACGCGCTGGGCATCGAAAGTGTGAATCTCACGGGCAGCAGCGCCAGCGAGAAGATCTACGGCAACTCCGGCGCCAATTCGCTCTCTGGCGGGGGCGGCAGCGATCTTATTGTTGGCGGCAACGGCAAGGACACGCTGAGCGGTGGTGGCGGCGCCGACACGATCTTCGGCGGCAATAGCAGCGACGTGCTGAGCGGCGGCAAAGGCAACGACCAGTTCGATTTTCGCAAGGCATCGCACTCGCCTGCGAGCGCCCCCGACACCATCAAGGATTTCGACGCGTCCGGCAACGACACGATCAACCTCAAGGACGTGTTCGTCGGCACCCTGCTCTATCGAGGCGAAGCACCGATCGCGGATGCCGGCGAGGTCCACGTGTCGGCCAGCGGCAGCGATGTCCTGGTCAGCATCAATATCGACACCGACCTCGCGCCTGAGATGCTCATCCTGCTCAAGAACACGAGCCTGTCAGCCATGAGCGCCGGGGACTTCATTCTCTGACCTGACGACGCGGCCGGACTACCGTCGACCGCCGCGGCTTTCAGCCTGCAGCTTCCGCCACCGGGCCAGGCGCTCGGGGTCGAGCGTTCCCGCCGCAACAGCCGCCAGCACCGCACATCCCGGCTCGTGGTCGTGGGTGCAATCGCGGAACTTGCAGCCCGGAGCCAGCTCCGTGATCTCCGCGAACAGCACATCGATGCCTTGCGTCAGATCCTTGACGTGGAGGCTTCGGATCCCCGGCGTATCGATCACCCAGCCGCCACCCGGCATCGCGTGCAGCGACCGCGACGTGGTGACGTGGCGGCCCTTGGAGTCGCCCTCGCGGACGCCTCCGGTCTGCTGCGGTTGCTCCTGTCCGCTGCCGACGAGCGCGTTCACCAGCGTCGACTTGCCGACGCCCGAGGAGCCGACCAGCGCAACGGTCGATCCCGCGCCGCACCACGGCTGGAGCGCTGCCGCGGCGTCCGCGGAGCGGGCGTTGAGCGACACGACCGGCAGCTCGCGCTGCAATGCGGCCGCGCGTCGTTCGAAGTCGGCGGGATCGTCGGCCACGTCGGCCTTGGTCAGCACGATCACCGGATCGGTGCCGGCATCGTTCGCCAGAGCGAGGTAGCGTTCGAGCCGCGCGATATTGAAGTCGGCGTTGCACGAGGCGACGATGAACAGCGTATCGATATTGGCAGCGACGAGCTGGGTCGGGCGCTTGCCCTCGCCGGCCCGCTGCAGCAGCGCCTTTCGATCCAGCCGGCGATGGAGGAGGTGCGTCAGGGGATCGGCCAGCACCCAGTCCCCGACGGCGTAGTCCCCCGTGTCCGCGCGCGCCGGCAAAACGATGTCGATCTGGCCGGCCGTGCTGAGCGCCGTCAGCCGCCCACGATGGACGGCGTCGATGCGCGACGGCGAGAGCTCGGCCTCGTCGGCCGTCAGCTGGTCACCAAAGAAACGCGACCAGCCAAGGCTTTGCAGACTGGCCGGCGGCCGGTCCGTCACGCTTGCGAGGGTCCGAAGGTCGGCATCGGCCAGGCCGCTGTCATTGCTTGTCGACCGGGGCGTCGTCAGGGGCCTCGGTCGCCGCATCGTCGGCCTGCGGCTTGAGCTTGGCTTCCGCGCGGGCGGCGTTCTTCAGGGCCTTCAGCCGTTCGCGCTCTTTGCGTTCGAAATCATAGTTGGGCTTGCGCGCCATGGATCTTCCTTCCCTTTTGAGTGCGTACCTGACCCTTCCGCCCTTGAAACACAAGGGGCAGCGACCGTTTCAAGTGGCGAGCATATTGCTTCCATTGATCGGCCGCCGGGCACGGTTCGGTGTAGGAGCCAGATATGACACGAAACGCGTCCCCAATCGAGGCCGGGCACGCCCAACGGAGCGCTTGGCGAACCGAATCGATGGAGCCAGGTGGAGCTTAGAGCCCGCCGCGCAGCAGCAGGTCGCGCTGCAGCCAGCCGCGGATGAAACTGTAGCGGTCGCCACTGGTGGGGAAATCGATGTCGTCCATCAGTAATGTCGCGAACGCGGCCGCCTGCTCATTGGTCGCCCGCTCCGGCCTCGGCAACTCGCGCCAGCGCCGGATGCTTTCTCGTTCGGCTTCCGTCTTCAGCATCATCGGCGCTCCTCGATCACACTGCTACCGCGGGCGTGCAATGCCGCGGCCCATAGATAGGTATTTGGCAGCACTTCACCTAACGAAAGTTCTTCGATCGGTCCGATCGATTGGTTCGCGCTTCATCTGCGATGCAGCGACGATGACTTTGGAATTTGCCTCAGAACGCATCGCCTTGCTGGCGGTGCACCTTTACGGCAGTGTCACGCCCAATTCCCTTTGACGCTGCAGGCTTGGCCAACCGTCGCGGCGGCCGGCGCTCACGCTCTACGATCGAGGAAAACGATGACCTACCGCGCTCTCGATACGCGCTATGGCGCCATGAAATACCGGCGCTCCGGCCGCTCCGGCCTGAAGCTGCCGGCGATCTCGATCGGCCTGTGGCAGAATTTCGGCGGCCACCGGGACTACCCCTCGGCCTTCGAGATCCTGAGCACCGCCTTCGATCACGGCATCACCCATTTCGATCTCGCCAACAATTACGGCCCGCCTCCCGGCAGCGCCGAAGAACTGTTCGGCGACGTCATGGCGCGCGACTTCCGGCCTTATCGCGACGAGATCATCGTCTCGACCAAGGCGGGTTACGGCATGTGGCCGGGCCCCTACGGCGAGTTCGGCAGCCGCAAGAATCTGATCGCCTCGGCCGATCAGAGCCTCAAGCGGCTCGGGCTCGATTATGTCGATATCTTCTACTCCCACCGCTACGACCCCAACACGCCGCTCGAGGAGACCATGAGCGCGCTGGCGCAACTGCAGCGCCAGGGCAAGGCGCTCTATGTCGGCGTCTCCAACTACCCGCGCGAAGCGACGCGCGAGGCGCACCGCATCCTTACCGGCATGGGCGTGGCGCTGACTATCCACCAGCCGAGCTACTCGATCCTCAACCGCTGGATCGAAGACGACGGCACCATCGATGCCTGCGGTGAACTGGGTGTCGGCGTCATCCCGTTCTCGCCGCTCGGCCAGGGCGTGCTCTCGGGCAAATACTCGAAGGGCAAGGACGAGGCGAGCCGCGCCGGCCGGCTAGGCTCCACGGTCGGCAATCGCTGGCTGGCGCCGAAGGTGCTCTCGGCGGTCGACGCGCTGGGCAAGATCGCAAAAGCCCGCAAGCAGACCATGGCGCAGCTGGCGCTCGCCTGGGTGCTGCGCCGCAAGGAAGTGACTTCGGCGCTGATCGGCGTGCGCACCATCGAACAGCTCAAGGACTGCCTCGGGGCCCTCGACACTCTCGAGTTCACGGACAAGGAATTGCGTGCCATCGATGCGGCGACAGCCGACGCGCAGCTCGGCAGCGTCCCGCCGCTCAGCCTGCCGGACTGACGGCCGGCCTCGACTGATCCGGTGACGCATCGCGGCAGAAGCCGAGGACGATCGCGGCGAGACACACATAGAGCGTCGTGTGAAACTCGTAGCCGAACATCAGATAGCTGAGCCCGCACGCGGCATAGCCGACACTGAGCACGATCGCGCCGGTAATTCGCGCCGAAAACTGGCTGTCGCGCACCGATCGGAAAGCACCGAGCAGCGGCGCGAGCAGGATCAGGCCATAGGCCAGCAGCCCCATGACGCCGCCGGCCACCCCCATGTCGAGAATATCGGCATGCAGGTGATGGTTGCCGCGCAACCCGCTGCCCTTGGCGTCGAATTTCTTGCCCTTGTCGGGCAGATACTCGTACGCCGCCCGCACGCGCTTGCTCCAGCCATAGCCGATCCACGGGCTATCCATGAAGGCCGCGGTGCCTGCTTTCCAGAACGCAATTCTGGCGCCCGCCGATTTTTCCTTCACCGTGCCGGTCGTCACCAACTGGATGATGACCGTGCTGGTCCGCTCGATGCGCTCGAGCACCTTTGGCGCAAACGGCAGGACGAGCGCGCCGGCAATCACCAGCACCACGCCGAGGGCGGCGATCTGCTTCCACCACGGCCGGAAGCTTGTGAGCATCAGCGCCAGCGCAATCACCGGCGCCGCGAGCAGCGGGCCGCGTGAGCCCGAGAGGGCGACGATGCCGAGTCCGATCACCGGGCCGAGCAGCAGCGCGAAGCGCCAGCGGCTGCGCATCGCCGGGATGCCCATGAGACAGAGAAAACCGAGGACAAGCGCGGCTTCCGCGGCCCAGATCGGATCCGACCACCAGCCTTCGGCGCGGCTGTTGCCGAGCCAGATTTCGTACAGCGCCGTCACCGCCGAGAGCAGGGTGCCAACCAGCGCGAGCCACGAGACGACCGCGGCGCTGTCGGGCGCCGCATAGCGGCTGAGCCATGAGGCGAGCGGCACGAAGGCAAGGAGGAAGATGAAATTGAACGTCGGCAGCGGATCGCCATTGAGGGTAAAGACGATGGCGATCAGCGCGAAGGCCGCGAGGAAGCACCAGCCGGCCGCCCCGATGCTCCAGCGGCCGCGCGCCATCAGCAGCGCCACGACGAGGATGATCGTCAGCGCCATCAGCGCATAGGCCAGTACATAGCCGCCGTTGAACGGCAGCACCAATGCGCCGCCGAGGAACAGGGCAGTGACGAACAGGGCAATCTGGCCGAAGAAACTGCGGATCATGAGGCAGGCTCCCGATCGCGGCAGTAGCCCAGAAGGATGGCGAGAATTACGGCGTAGAGCGCCGTGTGGAATTCAAAGCCGAACATCAGGTCGGTGAGCCCGTCGAAGAAATAGGCGATCGAGAGCACCGTGCAGCCATAGAGGCGCACCCGGCGCTGGCTGTCGCGCGGCGAGAGCAGCCCGAGCACAACAGGCGCCGTGAGCAGCGCGACATAGCAGGCGATGCCGATGATGCCGCCGGCGACGGCGAAATCGAGGAAGTCGTTGTGCAGCTGCGGCAGCTCAGCAAGCTGGCCGTTCTGCAGATACGGCGTCGCCGCCGCCATGATCCGCGCCCAGCCATGCCCGATGATCGGGGACTCGCTGAACGCCTTCCAGCCCGCCTGATAGAGGTCGAGCCGAAATTCCGCGGTGCGGTCGCGCACGAAATCGCCCGACAGCAGCGAATAGAAGATGCCCGGCAGCTTCGCCATGCGTCCGCCCAGACTCATCACCCATATCGCCGTCGCCGCGACACCCGCCGCCAGCCCCAGCGCGACCCACCACCAATTGATCCGCAGGCTGCGCGCGAGAAAGATCGCGGCGGCGATGCCGAGCGGCACCAAAGCCAGCAACGGTCCGCGCGACTGCGTCATGATGAGCGTCGAGATCCCGGCCAGCGGCCCGAGCAGATACACAAAGCGTCGCCACCCATGATCGGACGCCGCGCCGATCAATGCGATGAAGCCCAGGATCATCGCGGTATTGGCGAGGACGATCACCCCGATCAGCCCCGCATCGGCGCGCCGCCCGCCCATGTAGCCGATGCGCACCAGCATCACGACAACGCTGAGCAGCGCCCCCGCCAGCGCTAGCCGCGCGACGATCAGCGCACCCTTGCTGCGGCGCTGCCGTTCCAGCGTGGCGTAGATCGGCGCAAACAGCACCAGCATCGCGAAGTTGAAGATGAACATCAGATCGCTTGGCTGCTTCGCCGTGATCGTAAAGCAGACGACGAGTGCGGCGACGATGGCAAGAAGCGCCACGGGCGCAGGCGCGCTGAGGCTCGCCCAGAGGGTGCCGTCGGCGATGCGCGCCGCAAGCAGGACGAGCCCGACCAGCACCAGCGCGTAGGGCGTGAGCAGTCCCAGCACGACGGACGTCGTCAGCGTCAGTCCGAGGACGGCCCACACGGCCCATCGATCGAGCCTGGCGAGGAACGCGGTCACAGTGCGCCCTTTGCAAATGCAGCCGCCAGCTCGGCGTCGGGCACCAGCGTCTCGCGCGCCGGAAGCTCCGAGGTGCGGTCGGCCTTCCAGTTCGTGTTGATGCCGCGAAAGTGCCAGTAGAGGGCACCGTCGGGCGAGACCTTCGAGAACATCGGGCGACCCGCGATCCAGTGCCAATAGGGATGAGCATCGAGATTGGCGACCCAGGGCCGCTTCGGGTCAAGCGCCCATTTGTTGGGCCGCGACCTTGCGCGTTTGGGATCGGACTGGACAAGGCCGTAGCCGCGGTGGTCCGTGACCGACTCCCCCAGCGCGACCGCCTCGACCCACCGGCCGCGGAATACCGCGAGGCCATGCTTGAGGCTCGACGCAACATCGTAGATCGACCGGCCGCCGGGCGCCTGCACCAGCTCATCGATATCGGCATTGAGGATGCCGGCAGCTTTCGCGCCATAGCGGCGCAGCACGGCGCCCATGCTGGCGATCTGCGGGAAATGCGCCCAGTAGGGATTGAGCCGCACCGCTGGATCGGTCCGCCCAAAGGGCCGCGGCCACACCGGCACGGCGACATGCGCAAGGCCCGGGATTGAGCGCAGGCACTCGGCGACGTCGTCCGCCGAGTAGGCCGTCGAGCCGTTGTCGTAAAGGATCACACTATCGGTGCCGTGCAGCCGCTGGTGGAACGACGCCCATTCGCGGATCCACGCCAGATCGTTGTTCTTGTTCATTCCGAACAGGAGACGCGCACCCTCGAGTTGCACCGAGAGATTGTCGCGGATCGGCAGCTCCAGCGTCTCGCTGCCGAATGTCACGGTGATCGCGGTGCTGCCCGCCGGCACATTGATCAGTTCGGTGATCATCACCGACAGGCTCATGTGGAACCGCCGGTTGATCGCATTGCGCGAGGGGAGGGCGGTGAAGCGGGCAAGGTAGTAGTCGGCCACCAGATTAACCGGCGGCGGACCGATCAGCAGCACGCGCTTGCCATCCGCGTGCCGGAAGCAGTCGTAGAACATGCCGGTCGCATCGAATGCATCGAGGAACGATTGCGGCCGCTGACGCTGCGGGACGCGCGGCTCGCGCCGCACTCCCGCCGGGAGCAGCGCTGCCGAAGACTGTGCGTCGAGCAGCGCCGCAAAACTCATCCCCGCAACGTGCCGCCGGTGGCCTTGCCGACGGCGGCGACGACCGCTGCGCCGACCTTTTCGATCTCCTCGTCGGTCAGCGTCCTGTCGGTCGGCTGCAGCGTGACGCGGATGGCAACGGACTTCTTGCCCTCGCCGACGCCCGCGCCCTCGAACAGATCGAAGATATCGACGGCCGTGATCAGCGCCTTGTCGGCATTGCGCGCCGCCCGCAGCAGCGTCGCCGCCGCCACGCCGCGATCGAGGAGGAAGGCGAAATCGCGCTCGACCGGCATCAGATCGCTGAGCTTCAGCGCCGGCTTGCCCTTGGTCGGCTTCTTGCGCGGCTCGGGGATCGCATCGAGATCGAGCTCGAAGGCGACGACCGGGCCGGTGAGGTCCATCTCCTCGGCCCACGCCGGATGCAGCTCGCCGAACCAGCCGATGACATTGGTCGGTCCGAGCTGGATGCGCCCGCCACGTCCCGGATGGCTCCAGGCCGGCGCTTCGGCGACCACCTGCAGCTTGTCGATGTCGTGGCCGAGCGTATCGAGCACCGCCGCCAGATCGGCCTTGGTGTCGAACACGCTGAGCGCGCCACCGCCCTGCCAGGTCTTGGGCGCGCTGCCGGCCCGGATCGCCGTTGCATAAGTGTGCTGGCCCTCGGGCAAGTCCGACAGGAACACCTGGCCGACTTCGAAGATCGCGAGATCGCTGAAGCCGCGGTTCTCGTTGCGCCGCACCGCCGCAAGTAGCCCCGGCAGCAGCGACGGCCGCATATCCGAGAGATCCGACGCGATGGCGTTGGCGAGTTTCAGCTCCGGCTTGCCGCCACCGAAGCGCTTGGCCTCGGCTTCGGAGATGAACGACCACGTCACCGCCTCGTCGAGGCCGCGCGCCGCCAGCACGCGCTTGGTGGCGCGGCGGCGGTTCTGCATCGTCGTCAGCATGCGCGGCGCCACACCCGTGAGGCGCGGCAGCGGATCGACGGGCACCTTGCCGATGCCCTCCATGCGCATGACCTCCTCGACGAGGTCCGCCTTCTGCACCACGTCAGGGCGCCAGCTCGGCACCTTCACCTGGAGCGTCGTTCCAGCGCCGCTCACGCCGAAGCCGAGCCGCGTCAGCAGCTCCGCGATGCGCAGCTCCGGCAGATCGAGACCCGTCAGTCGCTTCACTTCGCCGACCGGGAAGCTGACGACGCTGTTGGGGAACACATCCTCACCCGAGATCGCGGGCTCCATCGGCGTGCCGCCGCAGATTTCCATCACGAGCCGCGTCGCGAGCTCGAGCCCGGGTTCGGTCAGCGCCGGGTCGACGGAGCGTTCGAGCCGATAGCGCGCGTCGGAAATGACACCCGTCTTGCGGCCGGTCTTGGCCACCTCCTGCGGGTCCCAGCTGGCGCACTCCATGAACAGGTTCACGGTCGTCTCGGTGCAGCTCGAGCGCGCGCCGCCGAGGATACCGCCGAGGCAGAGCGGACCAACATCGTCGGCGATCACGCACATCGTCGCGTCGAGTTCGTGCTCGCGCCCGTCGAGGCCGTCGAGCTTTTCGCCGGCCCGCGCATTGCGTAGCAGCATGGTGCCCTGCACCTTGTCCGCGTCGTAGGCGTGCAGCGGCCGCCCCCAGCCCTGCGACACAAAATTGGTGATATCCGCCAATGCGTTGATTGGCCGGAGACCGACCGCGCGCAGCCGCGCCTGCAGCCACTCCGGCGACGGGCCGTTCTTGACGCCCGCAATGTAGCGCCCGGCGAATTTGCGGATCGCCTTGGGCTCGCCCGGTGCAAAGCTCTGCGGCAGCGGCGGGATCGGGCTCGGCCCCTGCGAGGGCACCGGGGCCATATAGACCGTCGTCGGATTGAGCTCGCCCAGCCCATAGGCCGCGAGATCGCGCGCCACGCCGTAGATGCCCGTGGCATCGCCGCGGTTGGGCGTGATCGAGATGTCGAACACCACGCCGCCGATGCCGGCATACTCGACATAGGGCACGCCGATCGGCGCATCGTCGGGTAGCACGATGATGCCGTCATGGTCGTTGCTGAGCTGCAGTTCAGCCGCCGAGCACAACATGCCGTTCGACAGCGCGCCACGGATCATGACGCCGTCCTTGAGCGTGAAATCCTTGCCCGGAATGTAGGTGCCGGGGAACGCGAACACCGACTTCATGCCCGATACCGCATTGGGTGCGCCGCACACCACATCGATCAGCGTGCCCGTGCCGGCGTCAACCTTGCACACCTTGAGGTGATCCGAGTTCGGATGCGGTTCGGCCGAGACCACGTGAGCGACCACAAACGGCTTCAGCGCTTTCGCCGTGTCCTCCACACTCTCGACCTCGAGGCCGATGGTGGTCAGCGCTTCGGCGATCTGATCGGCCGTGGCGGTGGTGTCGAGATGGTCTTTGAGCCAATCGAGCGTGAACTTCATTTCTTGTAGACACTTTCGGTCGCTTCGATTTTTGGCAGGGTGCCGGAAATCGCAAAGAGTTTGGCGAGCACATTGGCAAAGCCGCGCGCATCGTCGAGGGCGCGGTGTGTGTGCTCGATATGGCCGTACCAGTCGGGCGGCACGCGCTGCATGCCCCATTTGAGATATTCCGCGCCGCGCAGTGTGCCCGCCATGGTATAGAGGCACACGCCGCCGCCACGAAAAATCTGCCGCGTCTTGAACGGTCCGCCGAGCACGCGGGTGCCGGCATAGGTCTCGAGATAGTGGTCCATCCACAACCCGTCGAAGATGATCGGCGCCGCCGCGAACACCCGGAAGCCGGGCAGCGATTCCACCCAGTCCGCATAACGCGGCATCACGATCTCGGCCGGTTCCGGATTGGTCGTCGCATGCGCCCACGCCTCCGGCTGCGTCTCCCACCAGGCCATCGTGTCCGGCGACGGCTGCCGATCGGAACGCGGTTCCAGCACCGCCTCGAACTCGCCGAGCACCTTGCCGCTGATGTCACACGCCACTGAGGCAAAGCTCAGCATCGACGACCCGAGCGGCGACGGGCCATCGGCTTCAATGTCGGTGACGACGAACGTCGTGATAGGTGGTGCATCGTCGCTCAACGAGCGTTCCGCTTCACGAGCTCAGCCAGCGCATCGTTGATGCGCGTCTGCCAGCCGGGGCCGTCATGGCGAAAATGGTCGATGATATTGCGGTCGAGCCGAAGCGCCACGCGTTCCTTGGTCGGCGTTTTTTGCGGGCCGCGCTGGCCGCGAGCGCGTTCCATTGCCGCTACCAGCTCTGGAAAGTCGGAACTCGGGCGGAACCGTTTGAAATCTTCCGTCGTCAGTTCGCGCACTTCCCCCTCGTCATCGACGAGCGGCGGCAGGTCAGCCACGGAGGCTTCGATAGGCTTTCGTTTCGCGGTCATTGGCTTTCCTCAGCGAGATTACGCGCAGTTCGCCGGACCGAAGTGTCCAGCACAACACACAGAGCCTGTCATGCAACAAGCCGGTCGAAACAAAGCGAACTTCGCCGTATTCGCGGCGTTGATCGACTTCGTGTTCGGCGGTTGCCATGTCGAAGTCGATAGCGTCTGCAAAGTCCAGTCCGCGATTATCGATCGTCCATTGTCGCTTGGTCTCGTCCCATTCCATTCGCCACAATCCCCCATTTAATTGTGGTCACAAATAAACTCAAGAGCTAAGGCCCCCAAACAGCGTCGGCATGTCGAATGCCCTGAACCCATAATGATCGAGCCAGCGCTTGTCCGCGTCGAAGAACGCCCGCAAATCGTTCATGCCGTATTTGAGCATCGCCAGCCGGTCGATCCCCATGCCCCAGGCAAAGCCCTGGTAGACATCCGGGTCGAGCCCGCAATTGCGCAGCACATTGGGGTGCACCATGCCGCAGCCCAGAATCTCGAGCCAGTCGCTGCCCTCGCCGATCTTCACTTCGGCGCCGGAGCGGTCGCACTGCACGTCGACTTCCATCGAGGGTTCCGTGAACGGGAAGAAGCTCGGACGGAAGCGCAGCGTCACGCCCGGCACTTCGAAGAACGCCTTGAGGAATTCCTCCAGCACCCAGCGGAGCTGGCCGATATGCGAACTCTTGTCGATGACGAGGCCTTCGACCTGGTGGAACATCGGCGTGTGCGTCTGGTCGCTGTCGTGCCGGTAGGTGCGGCCCGGCATCACCACGCGGATCGGCGGCTCCATCGCTTGCGTGAGATAGCCCGCGACCGTCTTCTCATTGGTCGGCCGCATCACCCGGATCTGCACTGGCGAGGTATGGGTACGCAGGACCTTGCGCGTCCCATCAGGGCCGGGCTGCAGGAAGAACGTGTCGTGCATCTCACGCGCCGGATGCCCCTCGGGGAAATTGAGCGCGGTGAAATTGTACCAGTCGGTCTCGATGTCGGGGCCTTCGGCGATCTTGAAGCCCATGTCGGAAAAGATCGCGGTGATCTCGTCCCAGACCTGGCTCACCGGATGGATACGGCCGGTGGCGGTGGGCGCGGGGCGCAGCGGCAGCGTCACGTCGAGGCGTTCGGCTTCGAGCCGCGCCGCGAGCGCCTTGCCGCGAAGCTCGG
>JBKJTB010000054.1:0-15050 GCA_046594305.1 Devosia sp.
GGAGTTGTGACGTGCCGCTTTTCCTTGTTCGCGTGCTGATCGTGTCGATATTCGCGACCGGTCTCGCGGTATTGCCGGCTTCGGCCGCTGATTTCACCGCATTCCGGGCGGCCTGCGCCAGCGGTGGTGCATTCCTGCTCGGTGAGGTGCCGGAGGGCAAGAACGCGCAGCCCGTCATCGACGCGATCTGCCCCTGCCTCGAGACGGGGTTCGCCGCCTACAGCCAGCCCGAGATCGACGCGCTGGCCGCCGATCTGCGCACTGGCACGAGCGACGAGGCGGAGGCGGCCTATCCCGCCTATGAGGAGCTGCAGGACAAGGCGACCGCCGTGCTGGGCACCTGCTTTGCCTCCGACGCCGTGATGGCTGCGGCGCGCGCCGAGGGCCTCTGACACCGCCCGTTTACCCTGCCGACGCGCCCTCTTGCTTTCCTGGCCGTTCGCCGTCAGATTGCGCGCCATGAAAACCGCTGTCGCGATTATCGTCTCGATTATTTGCTGCTAACAGCTGTTGGCGGCGCGGTTTTCTTCACTCCACGAGTCTCAATACCCGAAGAGCCCGCTGCCAGCGTGTAACCGCTTGGGATAGCCATGGGCTCTGACGTGACATTGAAGCTGCACAATACGCTGACGCGGACCAAGGAGGATTTCGTCCCCTTGGATCCAATGAACGTGCGCATGTATGTGTGCGGCCCGACGGTCTACGACTTTGCCCATATCGGCAACGCGCGCCCGGCGATCGTCTTCGATGTGCTGTTCCGGCTGCTGCGCCACACCTATGGCGCCGATCACGTCACCTACGTCCGCAACATCACGGACGTGGACGACAAGATCAACGCACGTGCGGTGCGCGACTATCCCGGCCTGCCGCTCAACGAGGCGATCCGCAAGGTCACCGAGCCGACCGCCAACCAATATTTCAAGGACACGACGGCGCTCGGATGCCTTGAGCCGACGATGCAGCCGCGGGCCACCGACAATATCGATGGCATGCAGAAGCTGATCGGCCAGTTGATCGCGAACAAACACGCTTACCCCGCACCGGATGTTGGGGAGGTCCTGTTCGATGTCGAGTCGATGGCGGACTACGGCGCGCTGTCCGGCCGCGATCTTTCGGAGAACATGGCCGGCGCCCGCGTCGCCATCGATACGCACAAGAAGAACCCGGCGGACTTCGTGCTCTGGAAGCAGTCGAGCGCGGACGAGCCCGGCTGGGACTCGCCCTGGGGCCGCGGCCGTCCCGGCTGGCACATCGAGTGCTCGGCCATGAGCGAGCGCTATCTCGGCCAGGTGTTCGATATCCATGCGGGCGGGCTCGACCTGATCTTTCCGCACCACGAGAACGAGATCGCCCAGTCGCGTTGCGCCCACGGCACCGAGACGATGGCGCGCTATTGGCTGCACAACGGGTTTCTGCAGGTCGAGGGGCAGAAGATGTCGAAGTCGCTAGGCAATTTCATCACGATCAACGAGCTGCTCGCGACCGACAGGTTTGGTGGCCGAAGCTGGCCGGGCGAAGTCCTGCGCCTTGCGATGCTGATGACGCATTATCGCGAGCCCATCGACTTTACGGTCAAGCGGCTCGAAGAGGCGGAGGACAAGCTCCGGAGCTGGCAACGCACCGCGTCAACGGCCAAGGGCATCGGCACGCCCGACGCTTCGGTGATCGAAGCCCTGAGCGATGATCTCAACTTCCACCGCGCGTCCATCGCGATGGACGTCATCGCGCGGAAGGCTAACCGTGGCGTCGAGACGGCCGTCGAGTGCCTCGCGGCCACGCTGGAATTTTTCGGTTTCCCCGTGCGCAGCCTGCTCGCAGACACTCCGGCCGGCGATGCTCCGCGGATCGATGCGGCGGTCGCTGACCGTCTGGCCGCACTCAATGCGAAGGACTTCGCCAAAGCCGATCAGATCCGCGCGGCTCTCCTCGCCGACGGTGTGCACCTGATGGACAGCAAGAACGAGGCGGGCGAGCGCGCCACGAAATGGGAGATCAAGCGATGAGCGATATCGTCGATCATGTTGGGCTGGCGGTCACCGACTACGCCCGTTCGCTGGCGTTCTACACGGCGGCGCTTGGGACGCTGGGTATCAAGCCGGTCGCGGAGTTCAGCGAGGGTGGACATTCTCATGCCGGGTTCGGCAAGGAGCGGCCAAGCTTCTGGCTGGGGACCGGGAAGCAGTATCGCGGCGAAGCGCATGTCGCGTTTATCGCATCGAGCCGCGCCGAGGTTGACGCTTTCCACATGACCGCGCTCGCCAATGGCGGTCGCGACAACGGCAAGCCAGGACTGCGCGCGCACTATCACCCGACCTACTACAGCGCCTATGTGCTCGATCCTGATGGCCACAACATCGAGGCGGTCTGTCATGGCGAGTGACTTGACGGGTGGTTGTCAGTGCGGGGCGGTGCGGTTCTCGGCGAAACGGCTGGGCCGTGCCTCGATCTGCCATTGCCGGATGTGCCAAAAAGCCTTCGGCGGCTTCTACGGTCCGCTGGTCACCGCCTTCGGCGTCACCTGGACGCGCGGCGAACCTGCGTGGTTCCAGAGCTCGAACAAGGTGCGCCGCGGTTTCTGCAACCAGTGTGGAACGCCGCTCGCCTATGATTTCGGTGCATCGGCGATCGAGCTGGCCATCGGCTCGTTCGACGACCCCGAACTGGCCGCGCCGACGATCCAGGCCAACCCGCAGGACAAGCTCAGCTTCACCGACGGCCTCACGAGCCTGCCCACGCGCCAGCCGGGCGAGAGTCCAAAGGCGGACGAATTCCTCGTCGGCATCGTGAGCCACCAGCATCCGGATCACGACACCGAACACTGGCCGCCTGCCGGGGGATTTGCCGCGTGACGGAACTCCGCACCTATTATCCGGGGATCGAGCCCTACGCGTCCGGCATGCTGGACGTCGGCGACGGGCACGCGATCTATTGGGAGCGCATCGGCACGCCGGGCGGCAAGCCGGCGGTGTTCCTGCATGGTGGGCCGGGCGCTGGCGTGTCGCCCAACCAGCGCCGGGTGTTCGATCCCTCCCGCTACGATGTGCTGCTGTTCGATCAGCGCGGCTGCGGCAAGTCGCAGCCGTTTGCGTCGCTCGACCGCAACACGACTTGGGATCTGGTGGCCGACATCGAGCGGCTGCGCGAGATGGTTGGCGTCGACGCGTGGCAGGTCTTTGGCGGTTCGTGGGGCTCTTCGCTCGCTCTGGCGTATGCCGAGACGCATCCCGATCGCGTCACCGAACTGGTGCTGCGCGGCATCTTCACGCTGCGGCGCTGGGAGCTCGAATGGTATTATCAGCACGGGGCGTCGCTGATCTTCCCGGAGAAGTGGGAGGGCTTCGTCGCGCCCATTCCGGAGGCGGAGCGCGGTGACATGATGGCGGCTTATCGAGCGCGCCTGACCGGGACTGATCGCGCTGAACAGCTTCGTGCCGCAAAAGCCTGGGCCAAGTGGGAGGGCGAGACCCTCACGCTGTTGCCGGACCCGGCGGTCAGCGACACCTTCCATGGCGATGACTATGCACTGGCGTTTGCGCGCATCGAGAACCACTACTTCGTCCATGCCGGCTGGCTGGAGGAGGGGCAACTCATCCGCGATGCGCACAAGCTCAAGGCGATCCCCGGCGTCATCGTGCAGGGGCGCTACGACGTCGCCTGTCCGCCGCAGACCGCGTGGGACCTGCACCGGGCCTGGCCCGAAGCTGAGTTTCACTGGGCCGAGGGTTCGGGCCATGCGCTCAGCCAGCCGGGCATTCTGCATCACCTGATCGAGGCGACCGATCGATTTGCCGGAGGAACGCGATAGTGGAAGACCTCGATCTGGGCGAGTTTTCGGGCGGCCGTCAGTGCGGCGCGATCCGCTTTCACGCCAAGGCGATCCGCGAGAACCCGCATGTGTGCTACTGCCGCATGTGTCAGAAGGCGACCGGTAATCTGTTTGCCGCGCTGGTTGGCGTCGGTCATGAGAACCTGACCTGGACTCGGGGCAAGCCGTCCGAGTTCCGCAGCTCGGAGCACGTCGGGCGCGGCTTCTGCAGAAATTGCGGAACGTCGCTCTATTATCGCTTCGAGGGCGGCAAGCACATCTCGTTCAGCATCGGTGCGTTCGACGAGCCGCAACGCATTCCGCTGCTCTACCAGATGGGCCTCGAAGGCAAGCATCCCTCCCTGTTCCACCTCGGTGACGTCGAAGAGGTCGGGACGACCGAGGCGGCGATGGAAGACGAAGCCGTCGCGATCAAGCGCACCAACAATCAGCATCCCGACCACGACACCACCGCGTGGACCCCTAGACCGAGTACCGTGTGATGACCAAGGAACGCCTCTATCTCTTCGACACCACGCTGCGCGACGGTGCGCAGACGGCCGGCATCGAGTTCTCGCTCGAGGACAAGATCCGCATTGCCGCGCTGCTCGAAGAGATTGGGGTCGACTACATCGAGGGCGGCTACCCTGGTGCCAATGTCGTCGACGATGCCTTCTTCAGCGAGAACCGCACGAAGCGCGCGACGTTCACAGCCTTTGGCATGACCAAGCGCAGCGGCCGTTCAATCGGCAACGACGCTGGGCTGCAGGCCGTACTCAACGCACCGGCGAGCGCCATCTGTCTCGTGGGGAAATCCTCCGAGCATCAGGTCAAGATCGCGCTCGGCATCAGCGGCGAGGAGAACCTCAAAAGCCTGCGTGAATCCGTTGAGGCGGGCGTCGCGGGCGGCAAGGAAGTGATCATCGACTGCGAGCACTTCTTCGACGGCTTCAAGGCGAACCAGGCTTATGCGCTGAGCTTCGTACGAACGGCGATCGAGGCCGGCGCGCGCTGGATCGTCCTGTGCGACACCAATGGCGGCACCATGCCAAGCGAAGTCACGGACATCGTACGCGCGGTAATGGCTGTCGTGCCGGGCGACAAGCTCGGCATCCATGCGCACGACGACACGGGGCAGGCGGTCGCCAATTCGCTGGCGGCGGTGGAAGCTGGCGTCCGGCAAATCCAGGGCACGCTCAACGGCTTGGGCGAGCGCTGCGGCAACGCCAATCTCGTGACGCTGATCCCGACGCTGGTGCTGAAGCCGGTGTTCGCGGATCGCTTCGAGACCGGGGTTGGTTCGGTGCAATTGGCGGAACTGACCCGCGTCAGCCGGGCTTTCGACGATCTGCTGAACCGCGCGTCCGAACGGCAGGCGCCGTATGTGGGAGCCTCGGCCTTTGCGACCAAGGCGGGCATCCATGCCTCGGCGCTCGCCAAGGACCCTACGACTTACGAACACGTGCCACCCGAAAGCGTCGGCAATCAACGCAACATCATGGTCAGCCAGCAGGCGGGGAAGTCCAACCTGCTGACGGCGCTCAAGCGGTACGGCATCGGGCTCGACAAGGACGATCCGCGGCTCGAGCGGCTGCTCCGCACCGTGAAGGAGCGGGAGGCGAGGGGGTACTCGTACGATGGCGCCGAGGCGAGCTTTGTGATCCTGGCGCGTGAAGTGCTCGGGACGATCCCGGAATTCTTCGAAGTCGAGAGCTACCGGGCATCGGTCGAACGCCGGCACAATGCCAAGGGGCAGACAGTAAATGTCACCGAGGCCGTGGTGAAGGTGATCGTCGACGGCGAGCGGTTCATGTCGGTGGCCGAGGGCAATGGTCCCGTCAACGCGCTCGACCTCGCGCTGCGCAAGGATCTGGGCAAGTTTTCGGCCGAGATCGCCGACCTTGAACTGGTCGATTTCAAGGTCCGTATTCTCGACGGCGGCACGGGCGCGGTCACCCGTGTACTGGTCGAAAGCCGCGATGGAACGGGCGAGCGCTGGTCGACGATCGGGGTTTCTGCAAACATCATCGACGCCTCATTTGAGGCACTATATGAATCCATCACGTATAAACTGCTGAAAACACGGGGAACGGCCGCGTAGTTGTTCCCTACCCAGGGGATCGTCTTGGCCGGGCATCGTGCCTCCAACTCTGTGTACGCCACCCTCGGCGTCGCTGCCGCGACGCTGTTGGTCGTGGGCGGCATTCTGGCGGGTCCCTCGATCCTCGAATGCTCACGGGACGCCGATGGGTTCGGCGCATGCCTCAGGGACAAGGTGGCCGAGAGCGGCCTGATCGCGCCCGATGATGAGCGCATCGAGAAGCCGGATGTGGTGGCCGACATCTCGAGCGAGCCGAGCGCCCCGCCGCCGCCCACCGGATGGATGGAAGCCAATGCCAATGAGCTTGAGCCGCCTGTAGCCGTGCCCGTCGACCTGGCGGGTACGCCGGTTGATCTGGCTGCCATCGAGGTTGTGCCGGAGGCCGAAGTGCCGGTCGAGGTGGCGGTTGCGCCGGCCGCGGAACTGGCGACGGCCGCACTGGCGCCCAGCGACGAGCCGGCGTCTGTGCAGCTTGCCGGCCCGGAATTGAGTGTGGTGGCGGAAGGCGCATTGTCCAGTGAGCCATCCGAGCCGGCCCAAGTTGCTCTCACCGGCCCCGAAGGCGCGATTGTTGCAGCAGGCCCGGCGCTCCACGCGCCGGTTGAGGCAGCCGCGGTGCTGACCCAGCCCGCCGAGTTGAGCGCGGAGGCAACGCCCTCTGAGCCTGAAGCCGACGCGACGGTCACACCGGAGCCGATCGAGCCACCGGGGACATTGACTGTCGTTGACCCCACGCCGTCCGAGCCCGCACCCGTTGATCTGACGGCCGAGGCCAGCGTCGAACCCGTGCCGGCGCCGGCGCCCGTCATCGCGTTCAATCCGCAATATCCCAATGTCCTGATGCTGCCGCCGCCGGCCGAGGGGGACAATTCGTCGTTCCGCTCCTTACAACTGAACTGATCGGTCTTGCGCGGGGCGGTGATCTCTTCTATCGGTAAATGACGATGAACACGATGCAGGACGAGGAACTCGCGGACGTGATGCGCGCGCTGGGACACCCGGTGCGGCTGTCGATCCTGCGCATTCTTGCCGAAAAGCGCAGCGACTGCTGCTGCACCGACGTCACCGAGAGCCTGCCGCTGGCGCAATCGACGGTGAGCCAGCACATTAAGGTGCTGCTCGACGCCGGGCTCGTGCAGCGCAGTCCCAAGGGCACACGCAACTGCTATTCGCTCAACACGGCGCGCCTCGATGCGCTGAACGGCGCGTTCTCGGGTTTCTATTCCGGCCTCGCGGCTGAGCTTGTCGCGCGTCGCACGGAACCCGAGCCGGCCTGATGGCCTCTCCCCCACCGACGACCAAGTCACCGCGGGTCACCGCGGAAGGCTCGCTGCTCACCACGGTGCGCAACCTGTGGGTCTATATGTGGCCGGCCGGGCGCAACGACCTCAAGCTGCGTGTGGTCCTCGCGGTCGGCGCGCTGCTGCTGAGCAAGGTGGCGACGACCCTTATCCCGTTTGCCTATAAGGGCATCATCGACGGGCTCAACCAGGCCGCCGGCAGCAATCAGGCGCTGGTGATGGGCATCGCGGTGCCGATCGTGCTGGTGGCCGCCTACGGCATCGGCAACATGTTCGACGCCGGCTTCCAGCAATTGCGCGACATCCTGTTTGCCAGCGTCGGCCAGCACGCGGTGCGCAAACTCGCCCGCGAAACCTTCGAGCACCTCCACAAGCTGAGCCTCCGCTTCCACCTCGCACGCCGCACCGGCGGGCTGAGCCGCGTCATCGAGCGCGGCACCAAGGGCATCGAAACCATTGTGCGTTTCACGATGCTCAACACAGCGCCGACGCTGGTCGAGTTTGTGATCGTCGCGATCATCTTCGTCGTGATGTTCGGCGTGAGCTATCTCGGCGTGCTGATCGTTACGATCTGGCTCTATCTCTACTTCACCATCAAGGCCTCGAACTGGCGCATCTCGATCCGCCGCGACATGAACGAGAGCGACACCGACGCCAACTCCAAGGCGATCGACAGCCTGCTCAATTTCGAGACGGTGAAATACTTCGCCAACGAGGAAATGGAAGCGCGCCGCTTCGACCAGTCGATGGAGAAGTACGAGCGCTCGGCGATCCGCATCTGGACCTCGCTTGGCTTCCTCAATTTCGGCCAGGCGGTGATCTTCTACGCCGGCGTCATCGTCATCGGCATCCTCGCGGTGCAGGGCGTGCTGGCGGGGACGCTGACGGTGGGCGACTTCGTGCTGCTCAACACCTTCCTCATGCAAATCTACCGGCCGCTCAACTTCATCGGCTTCGTCTATCGCGAAATCCGGCAGGGGCTGACCGACATCGAGGAGATGTTCAAGCTGCTCGACCGCGCGCCCGAGATCGAGGACAAGCCGGGTGCAGAGGCGCTGGCGATCAAGGGCGCGGTGATCCGCTTCGAGGACGTGACGTTCCACTACGATCCCGACCGCGAGATATTGAAGGGCGTGAGCTTCGAGGTGCCGGCGGGCAAGACGACGGCGATCGTCGGGCCGACGGGAGCAGGCAAGTCCACCATCTCGCGGCTGCTGTTCCGCTTCTACGATGTGACGGGCGGGCGCATCACCATCGACGGGCAGGACCTCCGCGACGTGACGCAGGCGTCGCTGCGGCACGCCATCGGCATGGTGCCGCAGGACACGGTGCTGTTCAACGACACGATCGCCTACAACATTCAGTACGGCCGCAATGATGCGACGATGGATGAGGTGCGCGAGGCGGCCGACCTGGCGCAGATCGGCAAGTTCATCGACACGCTGCCCAAGGGCTACGACACGCCGGTGGGCGAGCGCGGGCTGAAGCTCTCGGGCGGCGAGAAGCAGCGCGTGGCGATCGCGCGAACGATCCTCAAGGGGCCGCCGATCCTGATCCTCGACGAGGCGACGTCGGCGCTCGACACCAAGACCGAGCAGGATATCAAGACGGCGCTCGATGCGGTGAGCCGCAATAGAACGACGCTCGTCATCGCGCATCGCCTGTCGACGGTGATCAACGCCGACGAGATCATCGTGCTGCGTGATGGGCTTATCGCGGAGCGCGGCACGCATCAGATGCTGCTGCTGCGCGATGGCCTTTACGCCCAGATGTGGGCCCGCCAGCGCGAGGCGAGCGAGGCCGAGGAACGCGCTCGCGAGGCGGCCAACGATGCGCAGGGTTTTGTCAAACGCGGCCTGCCGGCGGCGGAGTGATCAAACTGAGGGCGAGCGAAAGCCTCCATCGGTCATGAGCCTCGGGTTTCGGGGGAAGTGGACGGAGCCCCGAGGCGCGTACGCCTCGATGTTTTGGTAATAGTGAGACGCAAGCGCCTCGGGGCGCGGGGTTTTGAGGTTCGGCTCGGCGGTATCTGCTCTCTTGCTCTGCAGCAGACTTAACCCGGCGCGTCCCAGGCCAGGCGCGACACCCGACCTACCCGCTGGTTCACCGCGTCGTTCGCGTCGACTTCCGTCCGCGCGATGAACTGAAGGGACTATAGCACAGTCCGGAAGTACCGTTGATAAGTCGGAGAAATAACGCTGGAGATGCCTGTGTTCTCAGGCGTCTCCGGGCGAAAGTTTTGGTTCCTGAACGGTACTAAGCGAGGGGGTCGAACGGCTCGGCGTGCGCGTGAAGCCAAGCTTCTATAACGTCTTTGCGGAACGTACCCGCTTCGAGGTGCGAGTAGATGAACTTCTCCGCCTCCTCGTTGGTCGCCGTGACCTCGGCACCGTTCGCCTCGAGAAAGAGTTCAACGCAGGCGTACGCAACACGTTTGTTGCCGTCGATGAACCCATGGTTCATCGCCATGCTCTCCCAAAGCGCCGCTGCCTCCTCGTGGAGGTCGGCGTAGTATCCTGTCTGTGGTCGTAGCAGAGCGGATTCGATGAGACCGTGGTCCCTTACGCCGGGTGCACCCCCGAACTCGCGTAGGAGAACCTCGTGGATGCGAAGGACTTCCTCAAGCGTAAGGTAGAAGGTCATGAGGGGCTACTTGGCGAGTGCCTGATACAGCGACCTGCGGCGCTCGATACTGCGAGCGAGCAGTTTGTCGACCAATGGACGCACTTTCGAAGCGCCTGCCCTCTCGCGCAACTCAGCATAGTCTTCAGCGGACAGAACCACAGCAACTTCACGGCCATTTTTCTGAATCAGCACAGGCTCCTTGCGGACCATCTCGAGGACTTCGCCGAACTTGTTCTTCGCGTCGGTAGCGGAAATCTCGGCCATCTGGCTTCTCCATTAGCTAGAATAGCTAAAATAGACAAAGATCGCGCCATTGCAAGAGCAAACGAAAAGGCCCGGATCGCTCCGGGCCTTCGTGCATTTGTTGCGGCAGCGATTACTCCGCTGCCTGGCGGTTGCCGTCTTCGTCGTTGGCGGGTGGCTTGGGGGCCGGGACGGTTGCCTTCTCCTCCGGCACGTCGACCACTTCGCCTTCGGGTGTCACCGCCTTGGTGCGCGGGCGGAAGACCATCGCCAGCAGACGGCCGGGGAGGTGCCAGAGGCCGATGAAGAACCGGGCGAACTGGTGTCCGGCGACCTTGGGGGCGACGATCATTACCGGCACCATCACGAGAGTGAGGGCGGTCGAGACGAACAGGCCCGAGACCAGCGCCGCCGACAGATGGATGAACCACGAGCCGGCGAGGCCGCCGAGAACAATCTCGCGGCGGATGAAGTCGAACTCGACATTGAGCGCCATCGGGATGACGCCGAGCGCCGTCACCGTTGCGGTGAGCAGCACCGGACGGACACGCTGGCTCATGGTGAGCAGCATAGCCTTGATCGGCTCGACCCCGTCGTCGCGGGTGTAGTGGTTGTAGGTGTCGGTCAGCACAATGCCGTTCTTCACCACGATACCGGCGAGCGCCACGATGCCGAGACCGGTCATGATCGCCGAGAACGACATTCCAGTGACCATGATGCCGAGGAACACGCCCGCGAGCGACATGATGACGGTCGAGATCGTGACGAACACCTGCCAGAACGAATTGTATTCGAGCAGGAGGATGAAGAAGATCAGGAACAGCGCCATGCTGAAGGCGGTGACGATGAAGGCGTTGGTGTCGCCGATCTGTTCCTCGGCACCGCCGAAGGCGAGCTTGGTCGTGGCCGGAATGGTGCCTGCGGCGACCTGATCCTTCTCCCACTGCTTGACCATTGCGATCTTGGTGTCGGCAGCAACGCCCGGCAGCAGATTGGCCGCGACGTTCATCGAATAGATGCCGTTGCGGCGGCTGAGATTGGCAACCTTGGGCACGGCCTTGCGGGTGATGAAATTGCTCACCGGGACAAGGCCCTGCGCCGTGACGATCCTCAGCGAGTCGAGCGCGTCGAAGGTGCGCTCCTCCTGCGGCAGGCGGACACGGATGTCGAGTTCGTCCGACGCGTCGTCCGGGCGATAGGAGCCGAGACGCACGCCGCCGGTGACGAGCTGCACATAGGGGCTGAGCTCGCGCACGCCGACGCCGTATTTGGCAGCGGCCACGCGGTCGATCGTTACCTGCCAGTCGATGCCGGGGGCGGGCCGGCCGTCCTCGACGTCGATGGTGTCACCCAGATCGTGTTCGACGAAATCGCGCAGGCGCTTCACGACCGGCAGGAGATCGGCATAGACCGTGCTCTCGACGCGGAGGTTGATCGCCTTGCCCGCCGGAGGTCCGTTCTCCTGCGCCGCGATCTGCACCGTGAGGCCGGGGATGTCGGCGACAGCGGTGCGGATGTCGGTGAAGATCTGGGCGGCCGGAAGGCGCTCATTCCACGGCATCAGCTGCAGATTGAAACTGCCGATGGTGTCGGGCGGCGAGGAGCCGCCGAAGCCGCCATCGCCGCCGCCGAAGGCCATCACGGAATCCTGGATGCCTTTGACGTTGAGGATCTTGGCTTCGACCTCCATCAGGAGGTTGCGGACTTCGATCGGCGAGTAGTTGCCGCGGGCGACGACGTTGACCGTGCCGTATTCGGGCTCGGATGCCGGGAAGGCCTCGCTGCGCACATTGGCGCCGCCATAGGCGACGAAGATCGCAATGACGATGGCAAAGCCGACGGGCAGCGTCACCAGCGGATAGTGCAGCAGCCGCGACATGAAGCGGACGTAGATGCCGGTGAGGCCGCCGACTTTGTTCATGTCGAACTTGTCGGGGTACATCACGACGTCGGCCTTGGCCTTCTCGGCCGGGTCGATGTGCGCCTTGGCGATGAACGCCCCGATGATCGGCATGAAGATCAGCGCCGACACGAGCGAGGCGCACATCACCACGATCACGATGATCGGCAGATAGCTCATGAACTTGCCGATGATGCCCGGCCAGAACAGCAGCGGGATGAAGGCACCCAGCGTCGTGAAGGTGGCCGAGACCACGGGCACGAACATCTTGCGGGCCGCGAGGATGAAGGCTTCCTTCTTGCTCACGCCCTCCTGCAGTTTTCGCTCGGCATATTCGACGACGACGATTGGATCGTCGACGAGCACACCCACCGCGAGCACAAGGCCGAACATGATCATCATGTTGATGGTCATGCCGAGCATGTTGACGACGAGGAACGCGATCATGAAGGAGATCGGGATGGAGAGACCGATCATGATGGCGGCGCGCCAGCCGAGGGTCGCGACGCAGGTGATCAGCACCAGCGCGACGGCAGTGAGGACGGCCGCTTCGAGCGAGCGGAAGAGCTGCTTGGTGCTCTCGGCCTGATCGAGCAGGAACGAGTGCTGCACGCCCTGCGGCCAGCTGGCGGTGACTTCGGTCGCGACGCGGCGGACGTCGTCCGACACGGTGATGACGTTGGTGCCGAGCTTCTTGACGACGCCGAGCGTAATGGCAGGGGAGCCGTTGACGTTGGCGTAGCTGGTCGCGTCTTCAAACGTGCGGGCGATCGTTGCCACGTCGCCGAACGTGACGACGGTGTCGCCGACGGTCTTGAGCGGCAGATTGTAGACGTCTTCGGCGGTGGTGATGAGGCCGGGGACTTCGACGTTGAACGAGCCCTGTCCGGTGTCGAGCGTACCGCCGGCGACCACCAGATTGTTCTTGGCGAGGGCATCGAACAGCTGGCTCGCGGTGAGGTTGTAGGCGTCGAGCCGGTTGAGATCGATCGTGACGGCGAGAACTTCGTCGCGCGAGCCGGAGATCGACACCGACTGCACGTTGCCGAGCTTTTCGAGCTCGTCGCGCAGATCCTTGGCGCGCTGCACCAGCGAACGCTCGGGCACGTCGCCATAGATGGCGACATTGATCGAGGGCATGCCGGAGAACGAGATCTCGTTGACCGTCGGCGCCTTGGCATCGGTCGGCAGTTCACCGGCAACGCCATCGAGCGCCGCGCGAATGTCCGACAGCGCCTTGTCGGCGTCGGCATTCACGTCGAATTCGAGGAACACCGAGGCATGGCCGGTGGTCGAGGTGGTCGTGTAGTTGACCAGCCCGTCGAGTTCCTTGACGCGATCCTCGATGGGTTTGGCCAGCAGGCGCTCGGCGTCGCCGGGCGACACGCCAGTCTGGCTGACCGAGACGTAGAAATATGGAATGTCGATCGCCGGGAAGCTTTCCTTGGGCAACGACACGTAGCTGATGCCACCGGCAACAAGCAGCAGGGCCATGACCGTGAGGACGACCCTGGGCATGCGCAGAATGCGCTCGAGAAAGTTCATCATGTGGCAGCAGGCTCCCCGTCCGCAGTCTTGGCGTCGACGATCTGGCCGGGCTGGACGAATTCCTGTCCGACGGTAATCACGTTGATCTTGAACGGCAGCCCGGTGACCCAGACGCCGTCGCGCGTGTCACGGATGATGGTGACCGCATGGAAGGCAACCTTGTTGCCGGCCTCGACGGTGCGGATGCCGAGCACCCCGTCATCGTCGAGTGTCAGCACCGACTGCGGCAACACGTGGACCGGCGCGGTGCCGACATTGACCACGGCCTCGGCCGTGATGCCGTCGCGCAGCTTCAAGTCGGCGTTGGGCAGGTCGATCTCGACCGGGAACGAACGCGTCGCGTCGTCAGCGGTGGGCGAGATGTAGCTCACGGTACCCTCGGCCTTGTCGCCGGTGATGGTGGTCACCGCCGCCTTGAGGCCGAGCTTGGCATACTGGATGCGCGCTTCCGGCACCGAGGCGATGAACATCATCGGGTTGAGTTCGACCACGGTGGCGCAGGGCTGGCCCATCGCGAGCATGGCGCCCAGATTGGTCATCGGGTCGCTGACGGTGCCGCCGACATCGGTCTTGATGATGGTGCGGGCAAGCTCGAGCTGGGCGTTCTGCAGGCCGGCCTGCGCGCCCTTGAGCTGGGCTTCGACGGCGAGGGTGGTGTTCGACGCAGCGACGCCCTTTTTGACCAGTTCGAGGTTGGAATTGTAGGCGGTCTGCGCCTGATCGACGGCGGCCTGGGACTGATCGACGGCGAGCTTGCGGGCGCCCTGATCGAGGGTGCAGAGCGTGTCGCCCGGCTTCACGGCCTGACCCTTCTTGACCGAAACAGTCTGCACGATGCCCGATGTCTGCGCCACGACGCTGACGCTCGACTTGGCCTTGGTGCGGCCGCGCAGCGGCACTTCGATCGGCATGTTCTGGGCGGTGATGACGGCGATGCGCACCGAGCGCGGCGTGGCCGACTCGCCGCCACCGGCCAGATCATTGCGCTCGGCAATAGTCAGCTCGGGGTCGACATGACCCTCCTGCTCAGGCGTGTTGTTGATGCCTGAGCCGTTGATGGTGTCGGTGAGCGGACCGCCATCCTTCTCGACGAGCGAGACGATTGGACGTTCGCCGTTGCCTGGACCCTGGCCGCCGGTCACGAGCATGCCCGAGGCCATCCAGACGGCGAGCACCAGCACAATAACCAGCGCGACGCCGTATGAGTAAATTGCACGCATTCGGAATAAAGCCCTCTATTCCGCGGCAGCAGCGGCATCCGGCCGCGCCATCGCGATCAATTCGCCCATGTGGGCTTCGATATGGTCACGCGCAAACGCCATGCAAGATCGGCCGTAGTCGATAATCCATCGGTCAGCGGGACTGGTGTGGTTGGTGGCGAGCCGATCCATCTCGGCGAGCGCCTGGTCGAGTGATTCGAGCCGCTCATGCAGCCGCTGGGTGACCAGGGATGCCGGCAACTCGGGTGCAAAGCGCGCGAACAGCATGAACTCGCTGCGGTATTCGTCCTCGCCGAGCTTTTCGAAC
>JBKJTB010000250.1:0-2525 GCA_046594305.1 Devosia sp.
GCCGGCAGCAGTGCCGAACGGGCGCTGACGCTGCCGGTTACAGCGGGAGCGCGCCTCCCCTTCATCTGGGAGCGCTACGGTCTGACCTTCGCCATCGTCATTGGCGTCGTGATGGTCCTCGCCAGCCTGTGGTTCTATCGCTCCAGCCGCTGGGCCTATGAGGCCGACATGTCCGGTGCCAATCGCCGTTTCGCGCGCTATGGCGGCGTCAACGTCGCGCGGATCGGCCTCGTCAGCATCGTGGCGAGCGGCGCCATCGCCGGGATCGCCGGCAGCACCGAGACGCTGGGCAATTACGGCCGCTTCGTCGGCGGCTTTTCGAGCGACCTTGGCTTCGACGGCCTTACAGTAGCGCTGATGGGACGGCTCAACCCGCTCGGCACCCTCGCCGCGGCACTGTTCCTCGGGGCGCTCAAGAGCGGCGGGGCGTCGATGGAGCTGGCAGTCGATGTGCCGCGCGATCTCGTGGTCGTGTTGCAGGGGCTCATCGTCCTCACCGTCACTGCGCAGGGCATGTTCGCCCTGTTCCGCGGCGGCTGGCGGCGGAAGCAGGTCTGAGCATGCTCGATGCCCTCCTGACCCTCGAAATGCTGACGGCGACGCTGCGCATCGCCACGCCCATCGTCCTCGTCGCCATTGCCTCTGCGATATCGCTCAAGGCGGGCATCTTCAATATCGCAGTCGAAGGTTTGATGCTGCTCGCGGCGTTCCTCGCGGTGGTGCTCTCGACGGCCTTCGGCAGCCTGGCGCTCGGCCTTGTGGCAACGATAGTCATCACCATCCTCGCGTCGCTCGCCTATGGCGTCGTGATCCTCACCTTCCGTGCCGACGCCATCATCGCCGGGCTCGGCGTCAATCTCCTGGTGCTCGGCCTGACCTCATGGCTGCTTCAGACAGTGCTCGATGCGCCGGGCGGCTTCCATGCGCCGGATGCATTGCAGGTGATGAATGTCGATTTCACCGCGCTGCCGATCCTCGGGCCGCTGCTGGCGCGCCAGAACGCGCTCACTGTCACGACCTGGGTGCTGATCGTTGTGAGCTATCTGTTTGTGCACCGCTCGCATCTGGGCCTGCGCCTCCGCGCCACCGGCGAACATCCGCTGGCGGCTGAAACGGCCGGCATCGACACGGTGCGCTGGAAATTCATTGCGCTCGCCCTCACCGGCCTGTTCTGCGCCCTCGCGGGCGCCGCACTTTCGATGGGCAGCCTCGGCCTGTTCACCAAGGGCATGACCGCCGGACGTGGCTTCATCGGCTTCGCGGCGGCCAGTTTTGCCCTCGGCAATATTCCTGCCACTGTCGGCGCGAGCTATCTGTTCGCGCTGTTCTCAAGCATTGCCATCCGCATCGAGGGGTTCGGCTACCCGACGCGCCTCCTGCAGATGATCCCCTATCTGATGACCGTCGTTGCGCTCATTCTGGCGCGTCGCCGTGTCGAGACCTGAAGGACCAGCATGCCCCATTACATCGGAGTGATCGGATCGGGCGATCATACCCCCGATCACGTGCTCGAACTCGCCGAGGGCGTTGGCCGCCATATCGGCCGGCATGGCGCCATTCTGGTCTGCGGCGGCCGGGGCGGCGTCATGGAGGCAGCGTGCCGCGGCGCCAAGAGCGCGGGCGGGACCACTGTGGGCATCCTGCCGGGTCTCACGCGGGACGGCGCCAACCAATATGTCGACGTCGCCATACCGACCGGCCTCGGCTTCGCCATGCGCAATTTCATCACCATCCGCTCCTGCCACGCGGTCATCATGCTCAATGGCGAGGTCGGCACGCTCGAGGAGGCGATCCTCTCCTACCAGCATGGTATTCCCCTGGTGGCGATCGAGACCAGCGGCGGCTGGGCCGAACGCCTCCGCACCACCGCCTTCAACGATGGCCAGCACCTCGATCAGCGCCAGTTGATGACCATCAATTATGCACGCGAGCCAGGTGAGGCGGTCGAGCGCGCCATCGCCCTCATCGGCACCGTGCCGCCACCGTCCAAGATATGACCGGCGAACTCACAACCAGGCTGGCCTCGCTCGCCGATCGTCCCATCGGCGTCATCGCCCTGGGCAGTGCGCTTTTGGAACAGGTCGTCCGCATTGCGGCCTGGCCGCATGGTGGCGGCGGTCAGGGCAATATTCGCGCCGACCGCGTCACCATGAGCGCCGGCGGCTGTGCGGTGAACGTGTCGGCCTATGCGGCGCGGCTCGGGGCAAAAAGCGCCGCCATCGCTGCGGTCGGCGACGGCCGCTATGGCGCTCCCGTTCTGGCCGAGCTGGACGCCTCGGGCGTCGACACGCGCTGGATGAGAGTCGTGGCCGGCCGTGAGGGCGGCTTGCTCATGCTGCTCTGTGGTCCCGATGGCGGCTGGACCGCACTCGACCACACCGACCCCGAGATCGTCGTCACCAGCGCCGACATTCCCACCGATGCGTTCGGCGCGGCAAGCATCCTCCACATCGACGGCTATTCCTATGTGACGGCCGGCGACGAGGCCGCCGTCGCGTTCGCGCCCGCCGCCGCCGAGGCGGCGG
>JBKJTB010000356.1:0-22330 GCA_046594305.1 Devosia sp.
CCTTCTCCCCTCGTGGGAGAAGGTGCGCGAAGGGCGGATGAGGGGGTGGCCACTTGAGCGAAACGTCCAATGCCCTCCGCTTCATCCTCAATGACGAGGACGTCGAGATCACCGAGATCAAGGCGACCGAGACACTGCTCGATTATCTGCGGCTGACCAAGCGGCTGCGGGGGAGCAAGGAAGGCTGCGCGGAAGGGGATTGCGGGGCGTGCACGGTGCTGGTGGGGCGGCTGCGTGGCGGCGAGCTCAGCTATGAGACGGTCAATGCCTGCATCTGCTTTGTGGGGATGCTGCACGGCACGCATGTGGTGACGATCGAGCATCTCTCGCCGGCCAACGGGCCGCTCCATCCGGTGCAGCAGGCGATGGTGGATTTTCACGGCAGCCAATGTGGGTTCTGCACGCCGGGCATCGTGATGTCGCTCTATGGGCTGTGGATGCAGGAGCCGCGGCCTGATGTGCCTGACATCGAGAAGGCGCTGCAGGGCAATCTCTGCCGTTGCACGGGGTATACGCCGATCGTCAAGGCCGGGCTCGCGATGTCGAGCTATGCCGATGTGGCGGCCGATCCGCTGGTCGCGCATCGCGAGAAGATGAAAGCGCGGCTTACGGCGCTGAGCGATGGCGAGACCGTCGATATCGGCGAGGGCAAAAACCGGATCATCATACCGGGCTCGGTCGACGAGTTGGCGCGGATCTTTGCCGAGAACCCGGCGGGAACGCTGGTGAACGGCGCCACGGATGTGGGCCTGTGGGTCACCAAATTCATGCGTGATATCGGCCCGATGATCTATATCGCCCATCTGCAGGAATTGCATTCTATCCGGGAGACCGGGGCCGAGGTGATCTTCGGCGCGGGTGTCACCTACACCGAGGCCGAGGGCGCGATTGCGCGGCACTTTCCGCAGCTGGTCGAGCTGTGGGACCGCATCGGCGGTGGGCAGGTGCGCAATGCCGGCACGATCGGCGCCAATATCGCCAACGGCTCGCCGATCGGCGATACACCGCCGCCGTTCATTGCGCTCGGGGCACATGTGATTTTGCGCAAAGGCAATGAGCGGCGCGAGGTGAAGCTTCGCGATTTCTTCATCGCGTATGGCAAGCAGGACCGGCAGCCGGGCGAGTTCGTCGAGAGCATCAGGGTGCCGTATCTGCCCGATGGCGAGAAGTTCGCCTGCTACAAGATCACCAAGCGCAAGGACGAGGACATTTCGGCGCTGTGCGGGGCGTTCCGCATCTTCGTCAATGACAGCGGCGTGGTGTGGATGGCGCGCATCGCGTTTGGCGGCATGGCGGCGACGCCGAAGCGGGCGCGCGCGGTGGAAGAGGCGCTGGTGGGCAAGTCCTGGACGCATGCGACGATCGAAGCGGCGATCCCGGCGTTTGCGGTGGATTATCAGCCGCTCACCGATATGCGGGCGAGCGCGGAGTACCGGCTGCTGGCAGCGCAAAACCTGCTCAGGCGTTTCCATCTTGAAACCACGGGGTCGGCCGAACGGCTGAGCAGGGAGGTGGCGTGAACAAGCTCGACGTCATCGTCCCCAATTCGAAGGTCGGCCGGCTGCACGAGTCGACGCCGCACGATTCTGCTATCAAGCAGGTGGCGGGGCGAGCGGAGTACGTCGACGATCTGGCGGAGCCGGATGGGACGCTGCACGCCTATCTCGGACTGTCGACCAAGGCGCATGCCGAAATTGCGTCGCTCGACCTCGATGCCGTGCGCAAGGCGCCGGGCGTGGTGGGTGTGCTGACGGCGGAGGATGTGCCGGGCGAGAACGACATCAGTTCGGTGCATAAGCATGACGAGCCGGTGTTTGCCGAGACATTGGTCAAATACTGGGGCCAGCCGATCTTCTGCGTGATCGCGGCGGACCGCGATGCGGCGCGACGAGCGGCGAAGCTGGTCAGGATCGAGTATCGCGAACTGCCTCATGTCACCGACGTAGGGGCGGCGATGCAGGCCGGCGGCGCGCTGGTGACCGAGCCGCTGAAGCTCGAGCGCGGCGATGTCGAGACCGGACTTGCGGGTGCCAGGCATCGCGCCAAGGGCACGGTGACGATCGGCGGGCAGGAGCATTTCTATCTCGAGTCGCAGGTCGCGATGGCAGTGCCGGGCGAGGACGACGAGGTCACCATCCACGTCTCGACGCAGCATCCGACCGAAATCCAGGTGATGACGGCGCAGGTGCTGGGCATTCCCCATGCCGCGGTGACGGTCAACATGCGGCGCATGGGCGGCGGGTTCGGCGGCAAGGAAACGCAGGGCAATCTGTTCGCGGTGGTCGCGGCGCTGGCGGCGACGAAGTATCGGCGGGCGGTGAAGATCCGGCCCGACCGTGACGACGATTTCCAGATTACCGGCAAGCGCCACGACTTCGTGGTGAGCTACGATGTCGGCTATGACAACGACGGCCGGATCGAGGCAGTGGCGGCGACGTTTGCGGCGCGTGCCGGGTTCTCGGCCGACCTCAGCGGGCCGGTGACGGACCGGGCGTTGTTCCACTGCGACAATGCCTATTATTACCCGCATGTCCGGGTGAACTCGCTGCCGCTGTTCACCAATACGGTGTCGAACACGGCGTTCCGCGGCTTCGGCGGGCCGCAGGGGCTGATCGCTGGCGAGCGCTGGATCGAGCATATCGCTTACGCGCTGGGCAAGGATCCGCTCGAGATCCGCAAGCTCAATTTCTACGGCACGGACGATCGCAACGTCACGCCGTACCACCAGACGGTCGAGGACAACATCATCCACCGCGTGGTGGATGAGCTGGAGCGGGAGTCCGACTACCAGAAGCGACGGCAGGCGGTACTGGAGTTCAACCGGACGCATGCCGTGCTGAAGAAGGGCATCGCGCTCAGCCCGGTAAAGTTCGGGATTTCGTTCACGGCGACCTGGCACAACCAGGCGGGAGCGCTGGTGCACGTCTATCGCGATGGCTCGATCCATCTCAGCCATGGCGGCACCGAGATGGGGCAGGGGCTGCACATCAAGATCGCGCAGGTGGTGGCCGAGGCGTTCGGCGTCACCGTGGACCATGTGAAGATTGCCGCGACCAATACCGGCAAGGTGCCCAATACGTCGGCGACCGCGGCCTCGTCGGGCACCGACCTCAACGGCATGGCCGCGCTCGATGCGGCCAACCAGATCAAGGCGCGAATGGAGGCCCATGCGGCGCGGATTTATGAGGTCGAGCCCAAGGATGTGCGCTGGGAGTTCGGCGGCATCCGCGCCGGACAGCAGTTCGTGCCGTTCGATGAGCTGGCGACATCGTGCTGGATGAACCGGGTGCAACTGTCGGCCGCCGGGTTCTACGCGACGCCGAAGATTCACTGGAACCGGGCGACCGGCATCGGCCGGCCGTTCTACTACTTCGCCTATGGCGCCGCGTGTTCGGAGGTGACCATCGACACGCTCACGGGTGAGTATCAGGTCGACCGCGCCGATGTTCTCGAAGATGTCGGCCGTTCGCTGAACCCGGCGATCGATATCGGGCAGGTGGAAGGCGGCTTCATCCAGGGGATGGGGTGGCTCACGACCGAGGAGTTGTGGTGGGACGACAAGGGGCAGCTCAGGACGCACGCGCCGTCCACCTACAAGATCCCGCTCGCCTCCGACGTGCCGCGCGAGTTCAATGTGTGGCTCGCCGATTGGTCAGTGAACAAGGAACCGGCGATCGGGCGCAGCAAGGCGGTCGGCGAGCCGCCCTTGTGCCTCGCCTATTCGGTGGTCGAGGCGCTGTCGATGGCGGTGGCCTCGGTCGCCGACTACAAGGTGCATCCCAACCTCGACATGCCGGTGACACCCGAGCGCGTGCTTATGGGCGTCGAGCGGCTGAAGCGGGAGAGGGCGGCCTGATGCGGAGCGCCGATCTCGACACATTCCTGTCGGATCACCCCAGGGCCATTGTCGCTGAGCTCGCTTCCGTCCGTGGTTCCACCCCGCGTGAGCAGGGGGCGTTCATGGTAATCGCCCCGGACGCGCTGCTCGGCACCATTGGCGGTGGGGCGCTCGAATACATGGTCATCGCCCGGGCCCGGAAGGCGATGCGGGGGATGATGGATGTGCCGCTGGGGCCCGAGATTGGGCAGTGCTGCGGCGGGCGGGCGGTGGTTTTCCTGCGCGTCGTCCTGCGCGCCGACAGAGAGCGGCTGATCGCGCGGCTGAGGGAGGCGGAGACTCGCCTGCCGCATGTCTATCTGTTCGGTTCGGGGCATGTCGGCAAGGCGCTGGCACGGGCGCTGGTGGCGCTGCCGCTGAAAGTGCATGTGATCGATACACGGCCCGATGAACTGCATGATCTGCCGGCGGGCGTCGAGGCACGGGCGGTGCCGATGCCGGAAGCCGTCGTGCGCAATGCGCCCGCTGGCGCCGCGTTCGTGATCCTTACGCATGACCATGCGCTCGATTTCATGATCGCGGCCGAGGCGCTGAAGCGTGCCGACTCGCCCTATGTCGGCATGGTCGGGAGCACGACCAAGCGCGCGAAGTTTGCCAGCTGGTACCGCAGCGAGGGCGGGCGCGAGCAGGATCTGCGGCGTCTTGTCCTGCCGATTGGCGCGTTCGGGCTCGTGGATAAGCGGCCGGAGGTGATCGCGGCGCTGGCGGCGGCTGAAATAATGGTCCACATTGGTCGCGGGGAAGCTTCTGATGTGCGGCCGGAAACCGAAATGATGTCGGGAGCCGCCGTTGACTGATACGCCGCGTTTGACCCTTCGCGGGATCACGAAGCGCTTTCCGGGCGTGCTCGCCAACGACAACGTATCGTTCGAGGTGAAGCCCGGCGAAATCCACGCATTGCTGGGCGAGAACGGGGCGGGCAAGTCGACGCTGGTCAAGATGATCTACGGGATCATGCAGCCCGACGCCGGCGAAATCTCCTGGAACGGCCAGCGGGTGATCGTGCCCAATCCCAAGGCGGCGCGAAAGCTCGGCATCGGCATGGTGTTCCAGCATTTCTCGCTGTTCGAGGCGCTGACCGTGTTCGAGAACATCGCGCTCGGCCTCGATGCGAAGGTGCCGCAGCGCGAGCTCGAGACCAAGATCCGCGAAGTCATGAACCGCTACGGGCTGAAACTCGATCCGCAGCGCATCGTGTCCGACCTCAGCGTCGGCGAGCGGCAGCGCATCGAGATCGTCCGCGCCCTGCTGCTCAACCCGACGCTGCTCATCATGGACGAGCCGACCTCGGTGCTGACGCCGCAGGAGGTGGAGCAGCTGTTCGTGGTGCTGCGGCAGCTCGCCCAGGAAGGCTGCTCGATCCTCTACATTTCGCACAAGCTGCACGAGATCAAGGCGCTGTGCGAGACGGCGACGATCCTGCGCGGCGGCAAGCTCGTGGACACCTGCGATCCGCGGGTCGAGACCTCGCGTTCGATGGCCGAAAAGATGATCGGCGGTAACCTCAAGACCATCCAGAAGCCGGCGGACCGGACGTTCGGTGAAGAGAAGTTCGTGGTGAACAAGCTGAACGTACCCGGTGTCGGGGCGTTCGGCATGTCGCTCAAGAACATCACCTTCACAGTGCGGGCTGGTGAGATTTTCGGCATCGCGGGCGTCGCCGGCAACGGGCAGAATGCGCTTCTACTGGGGCTGAGCGGCGAAGAGACGGTGGATGATCCCTATGCGATCACCATCGATGGCTCGCCGATCGGCGAGCTCAACGCCAAGCGGCGACGACTCAAGGGGCTGTCGAGCGTTCCCGAAGAGCGAAACGGGCACGCGGCGGTGCCGGATTTCACGCTGAGCGACAATTCGGTGCTGACAGCGCGCGACCGGCTGGGATTTGCAGTGTCGGGCTTGATCCGGCCAGGCGCGGCCAGGAAATATACCACCGAGGTGATCTCCGCCTTTGCCGTCAAGGCGACCGGCTCGGAAGCCATGGCCGGATCGCTGTCGGGCGGCAATCTGCAGAAATATATCATGGGTCGCGAGATCCTGCAGAAGCCCAGCGTCTTGGTGGTGAGCCAGCCGACCTGGGGCGTCGACGCGGGCGCGGCGGCGGCGATCCATCAGGCGATCGTCGATCTCGCGGCAGCCGGTTCGGCGATCGTGGTGATCAGCCAGGATCTCGACGAGTTGCTGAGCCTTTGCGATACGCTGGCCGTGATCAACGAGGGCAAGCTCAGCCGATCGATGAAGGTGAGCGAAGCCGACATCGAGGAGATCGGCCTCCTCATGGGCGGCATCCACGGCGAGACCGACAATGGGGTAGTGGCCGATGCGGCTTAGGCTCGAAAAGCGGCAGCAGCCGAGCCGGCTGATGGTGGTGCTGACGCCGATCGCGTCGGTGCTGCTCACCATGCTGATCGGCGTGATCTTCTTCGACGCGATCGGTATCGACGGGCAGCGAGCGGTGATGGACATCTTCGTGTCGCCGCTGCTCCTCAGCTACAAATGGCAGGATGTGGCGGTGAAGGCCGCGCCGCTGATCATCATCGCGCTGGGCCTGTCGATCGGCAACCGGGCCAATGTGTGGAACATCGGTGCCGAGGGGCAATACCTCATGGGCGCGCTGGCGGCGGCGGGCGTCGGCATTGCGGCGGGTGGCGCCGGCGGCGGATTCATCATCACGCTGATGATCCTCGCGGGCATGGCGGGCGGCACGGCGTGGGCCGCGGTGCCGGCGGCGCTGCGCACGCGGTTCGGGGTCAATGAAATCCTGTCGAGCCTGATGCTGACTTATGTGGCGCTGCAGGTGCTGAGCTATCTCGTGGGCGGCCCGTGGAAAGATCCCAACGGGCGCAATTTTCCGGCGACCGCGCCGCTGACGCCGGAGCAAAGCCTGCCGATCCTGTTCCCCGGCACTACGGTGCACCTCGGCATCGCGATCGCGGTGATCCTGCCCTTCCTGTTCTGGGCGTTGATGTCGCGGTCGGTGTTCGGTTTCCAGATCCGGGTGGTGGGCAGTGCCCCGCATGCCGCGCGGCATGGCGGTTTCGATGCCAAGCAGACGATCTGGATGTCGATGCTGATCGGCGGCGGCATGGCCGGGCTCGCGGGAGCGCTCGAATTCACCGGCGCGCTGCACGCGGTTAATCTGGGGTTCCCGTCGGGCTATGGCTTTACCGCGATCATCGTGAGTTTCCTCGGCCGGCTGCATCCGATCGGCTGTCTGATCGCGGGCATCGTCCTCGCCGTGACGTTCGTCGGCGGGCAGGTGGCGCAGACGACGGTGCACATCCCAAATGCGACGGCTGGCATCTTCCAGGCAATGATGCTGTTCTTCATCCTCGCGAGCGACATCTTCGTGCGCTACCGGGTGCGCGTGGTGCGGACGCAGCGCGTTATCCCCGTTCCGGCGGCGGGAGAGTGAGATGAACGTCGACATCATCATCCTCACGATCCTCACCATCGTCGGCATCTCGACGCCGATCCTCCTGGCCGGCCTCGGCGAGTTGGTGGTCGAGAAGGCAGGCGTGCTCAATCTGGGTGTCGAGGGCATGATGCTGCTCGGCGCCATCGCCGGGTTCGGCGTGACGGTGATGACGGGCAGTCCGTGGATCGGCATTCTCGGCGCTGCGGCAGCAGGGGCGCTGGGCGGGCTGTTGTTCGGCTTCTTCACGCTGACGCTCAACTCCAACCAGGTGGCGACCGGACTGGCGCTGACGATCTTCGGCACCGGGCTGAGTTCGCTGATCGGGCTGAGCTTTGTCGGTCGGATCGTCGCTCCGTTCGGCTCGGTGTTTCCGCCGGCGCTGTCGCGCGATCCGTTCTGGAAGGTGATCTTCGGCTATTCGCCGATCGTCTATTTCGCGCTGCTCATGGTGGTCGTGGTCTGGTGGTTCCTGCGCTCGACGCGGGCCGGTCTCGTCCTCCGCGCAGTGGGCGAGAACGATCTCTCGGCGCATTCGATTGGTTATTCGGTCGTCGGCGTGCGCTATGCGGCGATCGCCTTCGGTGGCGCCATGGCGGGGATCGGCGGCGCGTATTTCTCGCTGGTGATCACGCCGATGTGGGCCGAGCGGATGACCGCGGGCCGCGGCTGGATCGCGCTGGCGCTGGTGGTGTTCGCAAGCTGGAAAGCGCCGCGATTGCTGGTCGGCGCGTATTTCTTCGGTGTACTGATGTGGCTCGAGCTTTACGCAAAGGGCGGCGGGCTCAGTGGCCTGCCGGTGATCCCATCGATACCCTCGCAGTTCTGGGCAGCGATGCCCTACCTCATGACCGTTGTCGCTCTCACGCTGATCTCGATGCGGGATCGCGCCGGCAGCAACGCGCCTGCTTGCCTCGGCAAGCCCTTTCTCCCCGCTAACTAGAAACGCCACGAACAGGAGACGTCACCATGGCTATTCTAACTCGCCGCAACTTCATGCAGGCCGCCGGCGCGGCCGCTGCGCTACCGATGCTGGGCGGCGCCGCCTTTGCGCAGGACAAGCTCAAGGTCGGCTTCATCTTCCTCGGTCCGATCGGCGACTATGGCTGGACCTGGGCGCACAACAAGGGTCGCGAGGCGATGAACACCGCGCTCGGCGACAAGATCGAGTCGATCTACGTCGAGAACGTTGCCGAAGACGCGTCGGCCATCCCGCTGATCCGCGACCTCGCCAACCAGGGCTGCAAGCTGATCTTCACGACGTCCTATGGCTATATGGATCAGACGATTCAGGTCGCCGGCGAATTCCCGGATGTGAAGTTCGAGCATTGCACCGGCTTCAAGCTCGCCGACAACGTGTCGGTCTACAACTCGCGGTTCCATGAAGGCCGTGCCGTGCTCGGCACGATCGCTGCCATGAAGAGCAAGAGCGGCGTGCTGGGCTATCTCGGTTCGTACAAGGTGCCGGAAGTGGTGCTGGGCGTGAACTCGTTCCTGCTCGCCGCACAGAAGAAGAACCCCGCCGCCACACTCAAGGTGGTGTTCATCGACTCCTGGTTCGATCCGCCGAAGGAAGCCGCGGCCACTGAGACGCTGCTTAACCTCGGCGCCGACGTCGTCACCACTCATACCGACAGCCCCGCAGCTCTGCAGATCCTCGAGCAGCGCGGCCTGTTCGGCTTCGGCCAGGGCGCCGACATGTCGGCCTTCGCGCCGAATGCGCACCTGACTGCCATCGAAGACATCTGGGGCCCGCACTACACCGAGCGCGCCCAGGCTGTACTCGACGGCACCTGGAAGTCCGAGAACATCTGGGAAGGCATGATCGACGGTACCGTCGTGATCTCGCCGTACAATAAGTCGCTCGAGGCCGAGATCGTGGCCGAGGCCGACAAGATCAAGGCGGGCTACATGGACGGCTCGTTCGACATCTTCACCGGCCCGATCTACGACACCGAAGGCACGCTTCGGGTCAAGGACGGCGAGAAGCTGACGCTCGAGCAACTGGCTGTGATGGACTGGTTCGTCAAGGGCGTCGAAACGGCCGCCTGATTGCGGTAAGACTATCGAAGGCGGGCTACGGCCCGCCTTCTGCTTGTCCGGAGGCAAGATGCCCGACTACGCGATCATGTGGGAATGGCTGAGTTTCGCGGCGCGGTGGACGCACGTGATTACCGCCATTGCGTGGATCGGATCGTCGTTCTATTTTATCGCGCTCGATCTAGGTCTGCGCAAGACGCCGAGCCTACCGCCGCTGGCGCATGGCGAGGAGTGGCAGGTGCATGGCGGCGGCTTCTACCATATCCAGAAATACCTCGTGGCGCCGGAGTTCCTTCCTGAGCACCTGACCTGGTTCAAATGGGAGAGCTATGCGACGTGGCTGAGCGGGTTCTGCCTGCTCGTCATCGTCTACTATGTCGGCGCCGATCTGTTCCTGATCGACCGGCACGTGCTCGATATCCCGCAATGGGGCGCGATCGGCATCTCGGTGGCTTCGATCGTCATTGGTTGGTTCATCTACGACACGCTCTGCAAATCGCCAGTCGGCAATTCGACGTTCGGGCTGATGGCGGTGCTGTTCGTTATCCTGACGGCGATGGCGTACATCTACACGCTGCTGTTCACCGGCCGCGCCGCGATGCTGCACATGGGCATCTTCACGGCGACGATCATGACCGCCAATGTCGCGGTCATCATCATTCCCAACCAGACGATCGTCGTGGCCGACCTCAAGGCCGGCCGGGTGCCCGACGCCAAGTACGGCAAGATCGCCAAGCAGCGCTCGCTGCACAACAACTACCTGACGCTGTCGGTGATCTTCTTCATGCTGTCGAGCCACTATCCGCTGGCGTTCGCGACGCAGTGGAACTGGCTGATCGCCTCGCTGATCTTCCTCGAAGGCGCGATCATCCGGCACTGGTTCAACACGCGGCATGCGCGCAAGGGCAGCCCGCACTGGACCTGGCTCGCGGCGATCGTGATCTTCATCGTCATCGCCTGGCTGTCGACCGCGCCAAAACTCGGCGACACGCGCGAGGAGGTGGCGTCGGCGAACGCCGGGCGGTTTCTCGCAGCCCAGCATTTCACTGCCGCACGCGACGTGATCCTCGGCCGCTGCTCGATGTGCCACACGGCGGAGCCGGTCTATGAGGGGGTACTCGAGGCGCCCAAGAACGTGCACCTCGACTCCGATGCGGCGATTGCCAACCATGCCGAGCAGGTGGCGATGCAGGCCGGTTTCAGCCACGCCATGCCGCCGGGCAATGTGACCGAGATGACGCCGGAGGAGCGGGCGCTGATCGTCGCCTGGTTCCGCGAGGCGGGCGGCTGATGGACCCCACCGATGTGAAGGTTTTACGCGGCCGGGTGCTGAGCTTTGTCGACGAGCCGCAAGGGATCGATGACACCAAGAGCTATCGCTACATCGAAGACGGCGCGGTCGTGGTCGGCGGCGGCAAGATCATCATGGTCGGCGCGTTCAACCCGAAGGCCGCGGCGCATCACGAGGTGATCGACCATCGCGGCAAGCTGATCCTGCCGGGGCTGATCGATCCGCACATCCACTTTCCGCAGATGCAGGTGATCGGCTCCTATGCGGCCAATCTGATGGAGTGGCTCAATACCTACACCTTCGTCGAAGAGCAGCGCTTCGCCGACAAGACTCATGCCGACCGCATCGCGGGAAAGTTCTTCGATGAACTGATCCGGCACGGCACGACCACCGCCGCGGCGTATTGCTCGGTGCATCCGCAATCGGTCGATGCGTTCTTCGAGGCGGCGGCCGAGCGCGACATGCTGATGGTCGCGGGCAAGGTGATGATGGACCGCAATGCGCCCGAGGCGCTCTGCGACACCCCGCAATCGGGCTACGACGACACCAAGGCCGGCATCGAGAAATGGCACGGGCAGGGGCGCGCGCACTACGCCATCACGCCGCGCTTTGCCATCACCTCAAGTCCCGAGCAGATGGAGATGGCCGAGGCGCTGGCGCGGGAATACCCGGACCTGCACATCCAGACGCATGTGGACGAGAACGTCGCCGAGATCGCCTTCGCGCGAGAGCTCTATCCCAACATCGCGGATTATCTCGGCATCTATGAGCGCTATCACCTGCTCGGGCCGAAGACGCTGCTGGGACATTGCATTCATCTGACGCATCGCGAATGCGAAGTGCTGGCCGCAACCCGCTCGGTGGCCGTGTGGTGCCCGACGAGCAATCTGTTCATCGGCTCGGGGCTGTTCGACCACGATCGGCTCCATGCGCATGGCGCGCGGATCGCGGTGGCGACCGATGTGGGCGGTGGCTCCAGCTACTCGATGCTGCGGACGCTCGACGAGGGCTACAAGGTGCTGCAGCTCCGCGGCCAGCGGCTCAACCCGCTGCGCTCGTTTTACATGATGACGCTGGGCAATGCCCGGGGGCTGTCGCTGGACGACCGGATCGGGACGATCGAGGCCGGACGCGACGCGGATCTCGTGGTGCTCGATGCCCGGGCGACGCCGCAGATGGCATTGCGCATGGAAGCGGTGGATACACTGGCGAACGAATTGTTCCTGCTGCAGACTTGCGGCGACGACCGCGCAGTGGTTGAGACCTATGTAGCCGGCCGGCCGATGAAGTCGGCGCTGGCGGCGTAACGAGGCGAGCAAATGGCCGACTACCTCAATAAATCCGGACTGCAGGTCGATGCGCGGCTGGTGAGCTTCATCGAGGGTGAGGCGTTGCCCGGGACGGGGATCGAGCCGGACGCATACTGGGCCGGGCTGGCGGGTCTGGTCGAACGGTTCATGCCGCGCAATCGCGAATTGCTGGCGGTGCGCGACGAACTGCAGGGCAAGATCGACCGGTGGCACCATGAGCATGGGCCGGTGGCGAACGATCCGGCGGGCTACGCGGCATTCCTCAGCGAGATCGGCTATCTGGTACCGGAGCCGGCGGACTTCAGCATCGAGACGACGGGGCTCGATCCCGAGATTTCGACCATCTGCGGGCCGCAGCTCGTCGTGCCGGTGTCGAACGCGCGCTATGCGCTCAATGCCGCCAATGCGCGCTGGGGTTCGCTCTACGATGCGCTGTACGGCACCGATGCGATCTCGCGCGACGGCGAGCTTGCGCCGGGCAAGGGATTCAATCCAGCCCGCGGCGCGGCGGTGGTGAAGCGCAGTGCAGAATTTCTCGATAGCGCCGTTCCCCTCGCATCGGGCAGTCATGCCGATGTCACGGGCTACCATGCCGTCAAGGAAGGCGAGCGCCGGGAGTTCGTGGCCGACACCGCGAGCGGGCGTGTCGGACTGAAGGACGCAACCGCCTTTGCCGGCTATGGCGGGACGCAGGAGCGCGGCGAGCTGGTGCTCAAGCACAACGGCCTCCACATCATCCTCATCATCGATCCAAAGAGTGTGATCGGCTCGTTGCACCCGGCCGGCCTGAGCGACGTGATCATCGAGAGCGCGCTGACGGCGATCCAGGATTGCGAGGATTCGGTCGCGGCGGTGGATGCCGAGGACAAAGTCGGCGTCTACCGCAACTGGCTGGGCCTGATGAACGGCTCGCTCAAGGAAGCCTTTGAGAAAGGCGGAAAGACTGTCCACCGCGAACTCAATGCTGACCGGACGTATAAGGATGCGAACGGTCAGCCGCTGACGCTGAAGGGCCGAGCGCTGCTGCTGGTGCGCAATGTCGGGCACCTGATGACGACGCGCGCCGTGCTCGACAAGAACGGCACGCCGATCGGCGAGGGGCTGCTCGATGCGGCGGTGACGGTGCTGGGCTCGCTGTCGGACAAGGTGAACTCGAAGACTGGCGCGATCTACATCGTGAAGCCCAAAATGCACGGGCCTGCCGAGGTCGCGTTCGCCTGCGAAGTCTTCGGGGCGGTCGAGGACATGTTGGGCCTCAAGCGCAACGCCATCAAGATCGGCATCATGGACGAGGAGCGCCGGACCTCGGCGAACCTCAAAGCCTGCATCTATGAAGCGCGGGAACGGGTGTTCTTCATCAACACCGGCTTCCTCGACCGGACCGGCGACGAGATCCATACCTCGATGGAAGCGGGGCCGGTGCTGCGCAAGGACGATGTGAAGTCCGAGAAATGGATCCAGTCCTATGAGGACCGGAATGTGCTGATCGGGCTTGCTGCGGGGTTCAGCGGGCGGGCGCAGATCGGCAAGGGCATGTGGGCGCGGCCCGACGACATGGCGGCGATGCTGGCGAGCAAGGCGGCGCATCCCAATGCCGGCGCGAATACGGCGTGGGTGCCGTCGCCGACGGCGGCGACGCTGCATGCGCTGCATTACCATCAGATCGATGTGTTCGAGGCGCAGAAGCGGCGGCACAACCAGCCGACGCCGGGGCTCGATGCGCTATTCTCGATGCCGGTGCTCGCCAAGGGCGCGCTCAGCGAGAGCGAGATCGTGCGTGAGGTTGAGAACAATGCGCAGGGCATCCTGGGCTATGTCGTGCGCTGGGTCGATCAGGGCGTGGGCTGCTCCAAGGTGCCCGACATCAACAATGTCGGGCTGATGGAGGACCGTGCCACCTGTCGGATTTCTTCGCAGGCGATCGCCAGCTGGCTGCGGCACGGGTTGGTGAGCAAGGATCAGGTGACGGAAGTGTTCGAGCGCATGGCCGCGGTGGTCGATGGGCAGAATGCGGGCGATCCGAACTATGTTCCAATGAGCGGGAATTTTGGGTCCATCGCATTCCAGGCGGCGCTGGATCTGGCGCTGAAGGGCGCAGACCAGCCGAGTGGGTACACCGAGCCGCTGCTCCATGCGGCGCGGGAGCGGGTTAAGGAGATGGGGGAAGCAAGGGGGTAGAGGCTCGGTGCGAGGTTTGGCGCCATCTTGCCCCGCCCACCGATGTCATCCCAGCGAAAGCTGGGACCCAACTCTCCGCTCGCGCCAGCTCCTCAGTCGTCATCCCCGGGCTTGGCCCGGGGACCCAGCGATATCGCGGATCCGCGACGGCCGATTGGGTAGCCGGGTCTTCGCCCGGCCATGACGGACGAGAGGGTGGTGCAAGGTGCGAGTTGGGTCCCAGCTTTCGCTGGGAAGACACCCTGCGGGTGTGGCCTGTTAGCTGGCAATGCATCGAGGCTGACGCAAGAACCCCCACAACATCCACACCCCCAGCACAAACGCGGGCACACCGATCACATCGTTCACCCAGAGCCACTGGCCCTGGTAGTATTGCGGCTTGAGGACGACGAAGCCGATCTGGAACAGGCTGAGGAAAATCGCGAACGGCCAGGTCAGGCGGGCGAGGCGGTCCGCGTCGGCGCGGTTGAGCAGCGGCAGGGCGGCGACGAGGGCGAGCCAGCTGACCCAGAATTGCTGATTGCCCACCTTGTAGGTGAGGAGCACCACGAACAAGCCCCAGCAGGCGGCGACGAGCCAGTTGTCGCGCCGCTGCCAGGCGAGCGCGATGGCGCCGAGCCAGACCAGCACCACGAGCGGGCCGTTGAAGCGGACCAGAAGATCGGTGACGCCGGCGATGCCGAGCTGGCGGCCGAGAACGGCGATGGGGCGGAAGATCGAGAGGATCGTCGCGTCGCGACTGACGCCGAAGATGACGGCTTCGAGCCAGGCGGTGCCCCACAGCCAGATGGCGGCGGCGAAGCCGAGCGCAATGGTGAGGAGGCTCGAAAGGATCAGGCGGGTGTCGATGCGGCGTTCGTCGAGGGCAAAGAACGGGATCAGCAGGGCTGGGTAGTATTTGTCGAGCGTTGCGAGACCGAGCAGCACGCCGGCGAGCAGCATCCTCCCCTCGCGGCGGGCGAGGACGGCGCCGAGGATGAGCGCTGCGACGAAGGCGTCGTTGAGGCCGAACCAGAAGGCGGTGACGAGGACGAGGATGTTGGCCCCGAAGGCGATGAGATAGGTCGTGCGCCATTCGCCAAGCGGGCGCGTGGCAAGCAGATTGATCAGCAGCAAGCCGTTGGCGAGGAGCAAGGCGCAGGCAGTGACGAGTTTCGGCGCGAGGTCGCGGATCGGCACGAGCAGCGCGAAGGCATTGTGCAATGGGCCGTAGGCACTGTTGGTGCTCCAGGGGTCCTTGCCATCGAGCACGAGCTGCCATTGCAGCATGTAGTCGAGCTGGTCGTGGCGGATGCCGCCGTAGATGGTCACAAGCATCGCGAGCGCGGAGGCAGCCAGGATCCACGGCATGGCGCGGGCGATCACAGCTCGAACACCGGCAGATGGATGGCGCTGGGGCGTTCACTGTCGTGGAAGATTTCCACATCGACCGGGACCAGCGTCGTGGCGGTGCCGAGCGGCTCGTCGGTGCCGGTGTTGCGCGCGTAGCGGGGATGAGCACCGCTGGCGACGATGAGACGGAGGCGATGCTCGCGCTTGAAGGTGTGGGCGGTGGCGTGGAGCTTGAAGTTCAGCTTCCAGATGTCGTCCGGCATGGCCGGATCGGCGGTGGTCTTGCGAATGATGCCGTCGCAGATGTTGATCGAAACGCCCTTTTCGTCGACGTCGCACAGTTTGACGAAGATGTCGGCGTTGAGATTGTTGGCGCGGGCATAGATCATGGCGCTGACATTGCCGATGATGGTGAGATCGGTGAAGAGCGGGTCGGAGGTGAAGGTTAGAACGTCCTTCCGGGCCTCGAGTTTTGTCTGGTTGACCGGTCCCGCGCCGCTGAAGGCGAACATGGCGCCGCCGACGCTGGGCGTGGGTTTCCGCGGGTCGTAGGTGTAGCGCTCCGGGTCTGAGGCCTTCATAGGGCGCTGCGACAGCAGATTGTCGGCGTGGAGATGCCAGATCTGAACTTCGGGGGCGCCCGGCGGATAGGCCGCGAAACTGTGCCACTCCTCGCGGCCGCCGATGTGAAGGCGCACCGGCTTGTCGTGGAGAACCGAGCGATCGCCGAACAGTTCGGCATTCATCCAGCTCAGCGTGTCGCGGATACTCTCGAACTGCAGCTCTTCGCTGACGTGCCACCACGGCCCGACTGTGAGGCGGGCGCGGCCGCCGGAGTCGACAACGGTCTCGTAGTCGCGCAGCAACTGGTCGAGCATGAAGTCGTACCAGCCGGAGACGAAACTCACCGGCGGAGTGCGGACGCCGACGCGGTGGGTGTGGTCGAGCGGTTGCCAGAAGGCATCGTTGCCGATCGCATCGGTGAGCCACCGGCGCCAGAATGTGACCTCGCGGCCGAACATGCGGCGGTCGGCGTCGATGAGAGGCAGCTTCATCGAGGCGCGGAGGGAGCGCCGCTCGATGCCGCCCGAGCCCATGCGGCGGGCGGTGCGCATGGGCATGTCGCGAATGCCCTCGATCACCTGGATCCAGCCGAAGAGCAGGCCGAGATTGAAACTGCCGCCGGGGAAGACGACCGACTTGAACTCGGCGCTGGTGACCTTGACGGACATCGCGGCCGTCTTGGGCAGAGCGTCGGAGATCGCCCATTGGGCGTAGCCGAGATAGCTCGGGCCGGAGAGGCCGATGCGGCCATCGAACCAGGGCTGCGCCTTGATCCAGTCGAGCGTCGCAAGTCCGTCCTCGCGCTCGTGACTCAGCGGGTCGAACTCGCCGTCGGAGCCGGAGGTGCCGCGGCACGCCTGGATGACGGAATTGTAGCCGCGCTCGGCGTAGATTTCGGCAACGGTGGAGAAGCCGTGGAGGCCATAGGGGACGCGCATCAGGATGGTAGGGGAGCGCACACCATTCTTCGGCACGAACAGTTCGGTCTCGAGCGTCGCCCCATCGTGCATCTTCACGCGAACGTTTCTGGTGCGAGTCACCCGGAAGCGGGCTTTGGGCAGCCGCGCCGCGCGCGCCAGAAAATAGCTGCCGATGCTCATATTTCGCGCCGCCTTTTGCCGCCTTTTGGCAGGGTTTCAACTGGCTCCGCAAGCCGGACGGGGTCAAGCGGTCAGGAACCTGACGCCTGCCACCACGTTGCTTTCCCACAGCAACCTCCTGGAGGGGCCAGAAATGGAAGTCTACGACCCGCACAAGACCACGACCGAAGTCCGCCAGGCCAACAACCGCCTGGGCAATTTCTGGGTGCTGATCGTCTCCACCGCACTCGTCATAGCGCTGTTCGCGATTGTGTTCATCGTGTTCTTTGCCAACACGCCTCCGTCTGCCGCCTGACGACACATGCGACTGAAGCGAGTAGCCCGCGACGAACTTATTGTGCGCCGCGTCCGTCATGGGCGCGGCCATGCTTTTCAGGGTGCCGACGGCAAGAGCTGGCCGAAGGGCGAACTGCGCGACAGGGCGCTGCATCTGGGCATTCCGCCCGCGTGGACGGAGGTGCGTGTCGCGCCTCAGCCGAACATGCACATTCAGGCATGCGGTCTCGATGCAGCGGGACGCGTGCAGTACATCTACCACACGGACTGGGAAGCCAAGCGCACGCGCAAGAAGCAGAGGCAGTTGTCGTTGCTGACGACCGCGCTGCCGCGCATCCGGCGTCATGTAAACGAGGACCTCAGCTCCGAAGCCGGCAGCCGGACCCTGGCGCTGGCCATCGGCGTTGCGCTGATCGATCGCACGGCGATGCGGATCGGGCGCGAGCGCTACCTCGATGCGCGCGGCACGCGCGGCGCGGGCACGCTCTATTCGCGCGACGTCGCGACAAGGGGCGAGGAGATCGCTGTCACCTTTCCTGCCAAGAGCGGCAAAGTTGCGGAATATACGCTGAAAGATGCGCCGCTGGCTGCGGCAATCGCCAAGGTGAAGACGATCCCTGGCAAGCGGCTGCTGATGTATCGCGACGACGAGGGGAAAGCGCGGGCGATCCGTACCGAGGAGATGAACCGATATCTGCGCGACATTGCCGGAGCACCGGTGACCGCAAAAGATTTTCGAACCCTCCACGCGAGCGCCCTTGCCGCCGAGGCGCTGGCGAAACTGGAGCCGGGCGAGTCCGCTACAGCGCGCAGGCGACAGTTGGCAGGGGTCACCAAGGACGTTGCGTCGTTCCTCAGGAACACACCGGCCATCACGCGCGCCAGCTACATCGCGCCGTGCCTGTTCTCGCTGTTCGAGAAGGCCAAGCTCAGCGATCTGTGGGCATCGGTCGACGGCCGCGAGGGGTTGCGGGCCCGCGAGGCGCGGCTGGCTGCGGTGCTTGAGGCTGCCGGCTAGGCCGCCCTTCTAATCTCATCGAAGACGCGATAGGTGTTTCGCCCCGACTCCTTGGCGTCGTAGAGCGCGAAGTCGGCGCGTGAGACGAGGTCTTCGCGTTCATCGGTGAGGGCCGTCGCGATGCCGACGCTGACGCCGATATGTGCCATGTCGCGGCCAAGCTTGAACGGCTCGCCGATGGCCGCGACGATGTGCGCCGCGAGGTCGCTGAGCATCGCCTGATCTCTCGCGCCAGTAACCAAAACCATGAACTCGTCGCCACCCAGCCGGGCGACGATGCCTTTGTCGCCAACCACCGTGGTGAGGCGACCGGCAACCTGTCTCAGCAGGTCGTCGCCAGCCTCGTGGCCCATCGTGTCGTTGACCTGCTTGAAGCGGTCGAGATCGAGGGCGAGCAACGCCAGCGGCAGGGGCGAGCGCTCGAGCCGCTCGTTGAACAGCGCGCGGTTGGCGAGGCCCGTGAGGGGATCGTGCGTGGCCCGATGCAGTGCATCGGCGCGAGCTCGTTCGAGTGCGGCGGTCGAGCGCGCGAGACCGAACAGCAGCAGTGCGATGACGATGCCGATGACGCCCAGCAGGCCGAGACTCGCGGGCAGGGTGTCGGCGAGGAGGGCCTGGCCGGGGCGCTCGGGCTGCCATTTGAAATAGGCGACGAAGCGGCCCGCTTCATTGGCGATCGGCACCATGGTTTCGCTGGCGAGCGTGTTGGGTACGGCGTCGAAATGCGCGCCGACGAGGAGGTAGTCCGCCATCATGGCGTCGGCGATGCCGTTGTCGAGGAATTGGATGGCGACATGGTAGTAGTGGGCGCCCGCCGCCTGCTCCTGGCCCTCCCAGTTCGAGGCGATCGGCAGCACGCTGGCGAAGGCAATGCGGCCGCCGAGGGTGACGAAGTCCGACAGTTGCGGCGGCCAGTCGGCGTCGCCGGCCTCGTAGGCGGCGATGGCCGAGACCATTTCGGGGGCGCGGAAGCGTACGGCGATGGGGTCGATGATGGCGCGGTCGGTATCGTAGGATGCGAGGTCCTCGCTCTCGCCGTCGCGGGCGGCGTAGATCGGCCGGAGGTTGGCGTCGAGGACGTAGACGCGGTCGTGGCCGAAGTCGACATACTCGCCCCAGCCCATCTCGGCGTCGATCCAGTCGAGGTCCGGCTCATCATCGATAAAGGCCTCGGCCGCCTCGTAGCGGAGGACCACTGAGCCCTGCGTGGCCTCGAAATCGGCTTTCGCGCCCTGGACGAAATGGGCGACGACGGCCTGCTGGCGGGCGAGGGAGGTGTCGTCGGTGCGGTGAGCGGACCAGAAGATGAAGCCGGCCGCGAGCGCGACCGTCACCAGCACCGCCGCCACGACGGGCAGCAGTACGGCGATCGAGAATTTCCAACGGCTTTCGCCAGTACGCATGGACGCCCCCACGAACAGGCATGCGCAGCTATGTTAGGGGCGCCGGCCTTGGAACGGGGTTTCACCGCGGGCGATTTCGGGCGGACCGGTTAACGGAAGGTTACGCGACCTGCGAGCGCGGTTGGCGGAGAACCGTCTCGAGCGCGGCCGGTGCAACCGCGGCCGAGAACAGGAAACCCTGGTAGACGTTACAACCGAGCTCGTTGAGCACTTTTGCCTGCTCGGCCGTCTCGACGCCCTCGGCGGTGACGTCGATGTGGAGCGCGTGGGCGAGCGTCACCATGGCCTGGACGATGGCGACCGAAACGCTGCCCGGAGCGAGCTGGCTGACGAAGGAGCGGTCGATCTTGATCCGGTCCACCGGGTAGCGCTTGAGGTAGTTGAGCGAGGAGTAGCCGGTGCCGAAATCGTCGAGCGCGATCTTGATGCCGGCGGAGCGGAAGATGCGCAGGGCTTCGGCGGCGTCGGACGCTTCTTCGAGCAGGATGCCCTCGGTGATTTCGAGCTCGAGATCCTGCGGCCGCATGCCGGTCTGGTTCAAGAGCTCGAAGACGCTGCGCGGGAATGCCGGGTCGCGCAACTGCACGGGCGAGATGTTGACCGCGAACGTAAGGCCGGGCCATTTGGCGCCCATCGTGCAGGCGGCCCACAGGACGAAGGCACCGAGCTGGTCGATCAGTCCCGTGGCCTCGGCGACCGGAATGAAGTGCGCGGGCGAAATCTGGCCCAGCCGCGGATGGGTCCAGCGGGCGAGAGCTTCGGCGCCAACGACTTGCCCATCGCGGCCGAACAGCGGCTGGAACGCGACGGCAAGCTGGTCATCGCGGCGCAGCGCTTCGCGCAGTTCGACTTCGATGGTTTTGCGGTTCTGCAAAAACTCGTTCATCGACTCTTCGAACACCACGGCGCGATTGCGGCCGGTGGCTTTGGCTTCGTAGAGCGCAATGTCGGCCTTGCGGGTCAGTTCGTGCGCGTCGGCCTCGTTGCCCTCGGCCGTTGCGATGCCGATCGAGACACCGACAAAGGCCTCGCTGCCGAAGATGTCGAACGGCTTGCCGATGGCGTCGATGAGGCGCTGGCTCAGCTCGAGCACGGCGGTGATGCCGGGCGCGTGGTGGTGGATGATGGCGAATTCGTCACCGCCAAGGCGCGCCAGCGTATCGCCGTCCCCGAGCATTTCGTGCAGGCGCTGGCCGACGGCCTGGATGAGGTCGTCACCGGCACGGTGCCCAAGCGTGTCGTTGACCTGCTTGAAGCGGTCGAGGTCGAGCATCAGAACCGAGGCACGGCGGTCGCGCGAAGGGCGCTGGGCGAGCGCGTGCCCGAGCATGGCCTCGAAACTGGCGCGGTTGGGGAGGCCGGTCAGTTGATCGTGCGCGGCGCGATGCTCGGCGTCGGCGCGGCCTGCATCGAGGGCGCGCGACTTGCGCCAGAGCTGGCGGGCGAGCGCGGCTGCAACGATCGCGGCAATGAGGAAGGCGCCGGCGATGACGGGCAGCGTCTGGTTGAGGAGATCGCGACCGGGCGTGGACGGGGTCCACTGGAAGAAGGTGATGAAGCGCCCCGCCGAGTCGGTGATCGGCAGCAGTCCGGTGCGGCCATTGGCAGTGTCGGGGTAGAGGGCAAAGCCGGCGTCGGGGACCTGGTACTGCTCTCCAAGGCGCCTTGCGTAGTCGCTGTCGAGGCGCACCATGGAGACGTGCAGGTACAGCGTCTTGGCGTCCTGCGTGATGGTGCCGCTGTCGGAGATGATGGGGGCAACGCTGACAAGCGAGGGCACGCCATCGACCGAGCGGAGTGCGGCCACACGCGGCGGCGTCGCCGTGCGTCCCTCGGCGTAGGCCGTCACCGCCCCTTCGGCGAGCAGGCGCCGCAGATTTGAGATGAGCATCTGGATGTCGGGCAGGATGGTGACCGCGCGGCCGAGGCCGACGCGGACGCCGTCGGCCATCGCGTAGATCGGCTGGTCGCGATCATCGAGCACCAGAACGTCATCGTGCCCAAAATAATCGCGCATCCAGATGCCGAGGTTCGTGTCGATCCAGTCGGCGTCGAAGGTGAGTTTTGTGTTGTAGATCGAGTCGTCCCAGATGGTGACGCTTTCCTGATCGTGCGGAATGCGCTGGAGTTCGGTTTCGATCACATGGCGCGCGAGGTTGGCCTGGCGATTGAGCGCGCGCTCGTCGACGCCCTTGGCAGACCACAGGACGAAGCCCAGCACGCCTGCCGCTGCACCGACGAGGCTCAGAATGACCGGCAGCAGAACGCTGACGGAAAACCGCCAATCCCGCGTCAACCGGACGGATCTGTATTCCATACTGACACGTGGGCTCCTGCCTCGAAGGGCCACATTAGGGGCCGAGCGCTTGCGGATCGGTTACCGGGACGCACTGTTTTGGGCGGCTGATCGGGGTTTGAGGGCCGCAGTCGGCGATCCTCACCTGTGCGCAGCACGGGGGAGGGGGACCAGCGGAGCTGGTGGAGGGGGCGAGACTGGACTCGGAG
>JBKJTB010000433.1:0-2822 GCA_046594305.1 Devosia sp.
TGACAAGGCCCGGGAGTTGATCCGGGCGAGCGAGACCAACACATGCTTGCCGGCGCGCGGTTGTCCAATCCTTGCTGTCGTTCGCGGTGATCAGCCTTAACGAGAGCCGTCGATGAAGCGCGGGAATTCCGGTGCGAGTTTTCGGCGTCCGGTTTGTCCCGCCATAGGTGTGGGCCGCGCGGCAGGGGCCGCGATCGCCCCCACTATGGCGGGACGGGCGGATTGGGTCGCATAGGTCGATAAAGTCCTATAGCTGCTTCGCCTATGCGCTGGGGCCGGCCCTCATAGCTCTCACAGCCGGGGAGGACCCAACGGTCTCATCGTCCTCGTAGCGGGCAGGGTGCGAATGCCAGACGCCTCGGCTTGGTGCACGGGATGGCCTCAGTGCTCACCCTGCCTTGATCTTTCCCTGACCACCGGACCAACGGTCGTGGGCGCGGGCAACAAAGCTCGTGTACACAGACAGCCAAGTGGCCCCCGTGAGCGGGCACTCGTCGCGAAGAGAACGCAGAGGATCTAGGCGACGCTCAAGAGCGGTCTCACCACGTCACGGTCTCGAAGGTGATGAGCCCTGACCACCCTCAGTAGATCAAGAGGTGACATGCGCCGACGTCGAGTCTCTGAGACTGTCCAGGACCATGGCGAGATCACAGGCATTCGCACCCTGCCCGCTACGAGGACGATGAGGCCGTTGGGTCCTCCCCGACTGTGAGAGCTATGAGGGTCGGCCCCAGCCGCGTACAGGCAGCAGCTATTGGGGAAAACCTACCTCTGATGATCGTCCTACCCCGCGGCAGACGGGCCATCCACCTGATCTTGCGCATCAATATGGCAGCGGCGATTGACCACTGGTCGGCTAGTGGCACTCTTTCAGTATGCCCGCAGAGGCCCGGAAACTGGGGAAGTGGTTAGCTAGTGGACCACTGACTGCCAAGATTGTCTTACTGACCGCCGTTTATGTCCGATCGTTCCGCGGGATGCGCGAGGTTCCGCAACGAGTGCGTGCAAACATCGTCGCTAAACCCCCTTTCTGGAAAGGCCGAACACGGAAGAAATTTCACCTTGTTCAGCGGTCGCCCGCGGCAGTCGGGCGACCGCCACTGATAGCGGGAACAATCCGACACCGGCAGTGAGGGGATAGAGCAAAGGGTGGTGCAGTCTAGCGTTCCGCACCCAGCCGTCGAAGCGATCGACGGAATCGCCCGAGCCATCGTCGAGTGCTCCCATCGAGCACATTGTCATCCTGTCCCACCCACCAACAGATGGCTTCAAACTGAGTAACCAGCTCGGCAAGGCTGCTCGGTTGCTGCCGCGAGATCGTTTCCGCAGCATCGAGCGCAACGTCGATGGCCTCGGACCAGACTTGGTGGGCATGCTGGGTGGCGATGGGGTCGCCCTTGTCGTCCGAACTTTGGTACTGTCTCCACGCGCGCTGGGTGCGCCTTCGGTTACGGATAAGTTGTTGACCGAGCCCGAGGAGCGTCCTGTCGTGGACGTCGCTTCCAGCTCGATTGCCATCATTTTGTCCAGTCATCAGCTCCCCACCGACGCAGTTGCCATGCGCCAAGCAAGGGGTCAGCGTGGCGACAAGTCTAGGCAGCTGCCCAAAGCGCAGGGGAAAGAAGTAGGGGTGCAGATTTGCCGGCCCGTGGGCGTCCACAGGTATGGCGTTCTAATGCCGGCCGTCAGGCTCACTTAGGCCGACTGCCGGATGCTGCTTAGCGCGCACTTTCAATGCGTTGGGTCCTCCGCCGGTGGCGAATAATGAGGGTCGGCCCCAGCGCATAGGCGAAGCAGCTATAGGACTCTATCGACCTACGCGACCCAATCCGCCCGTCCCGCCATAGTGGGGGCTATCGCGGCCCCTGCCGCGGCCCACACCTATGGCGGGACAAACCGGACGCCGAAAACTCACACGCGATCCGTGGTGTCGTGGTGCAGCAAAGAACCCGCGAGGGCAACCGCGTACATTCAAGGCGCACCGCAGCCGCTTTTGGTCCGAATCGGGCTCCCGTCAGAGCCAGCTTCTGACCGAAACCGTACCGCGTTGTGGACCCTGGGGGCGGATACCGAACGTACTGTTTGAAATCCAACCTACTCGACCGCTCATCGACGGTGGACCGCTAAGCTATTGCTTTACAGTCGTCTGGTCGCCGAGCACCGGCTCTACGACAAGCGGTAGGGAAGAGATCGGTTCGCCATCGAGTTGCCTGATCTGCGGAAATGCTGACCAGCACCACGCACCCGACGATCCGTGTGCCCTGTGCCGCGTCGATCGCCGCATCAACGCGTGCGGCGAGGCTCACGCGCCGGACTCCCCGGGCACCGGTGAGTTCCTATCAATCAACGCCAATTCACGCAGGTCCGCCCACAGTGCCGCCGGGATCGGGGCGCGGAGTTCGCTGCAGATCGTGGAGACTTCATCGGCGTTTGCTGCGCCGGGAATGATAGAGGCAACTGCCGGGTGGGCGAGGGGAAACTGCAGTGCGGCCGCGCGCAGACCGACGCCGTACGACTGGCAAATATCCGCAATGCGTCACGTCTTGGCGAGGATGTCTGTAAATTCGCGAGCAATAGTGACCCCCTGAGGGGCGGTTTTCGCGTCCAATAAACTTGCACGCCCAAACACAATCTATCGCAAACCCAACACCTCCAAGCCTGCGCCGGGCCACAAGATCTATCCATACCTGCTGCGCAGGCCGGCAGTGACGCGGCCCAACCAGGTCTGGGCGATGGACATCACCTACATCCCGATGGCTCGAGGCTTCGTCTATCTGGCCGCCGTCGTCGATTGGTTCAGCCGCCGGGTGCTGTCCTGGCGG
>JBKJTB010000160.1:0-8402 GCA_046594305.1 Devosia sp.
TCCCCACCCGCTGGTCCATCGCGTCGTTCGCGTCGACTACCGTCCGTGCGATGAACTGAAGGGATCTTAGCACAGCTCGGAAGTACCGTGGATAAGTCGGAGAAATAAGCTCGGAGAGGCCAGTGTTTGCAGGCGACTCCCGGCGAAACTTTTGGTTTGTGAACGGGGGGAAATTCTGCGGAGGACCCCGTTCCAGGGCAGCCCCCTCCGTCGCCTTCGGCGCCACCTCCCCCGCTGTCGCGGGAGAGGGTGTCCAGATTGCTGGCTTTGCAGTCGTCACCCTCTCCCGCATAGCGGGGGAGGTGGCGGCGACGCCGACGGAGGGGGCTTGCCCTAGCACCAAGCCCCACGACGTCGTTCCCTCAGCGCAAGGGGCACCCCTCCGTCACGGTCACGCGTGTCCGACTGCCGGTTCCGCAAACTGCCCCGTTAACTCCTGATTCACGGTTACACGCTTGTTGCTGGACTAGAACAAAAGACGAACATATAAGAACAATATAGCAACCACGGAGGTCGAGATGCTGGGTTTTGTGAAAGACGCGATGGCGATGGTGACGCTGGTGGGGTTTACCGCGGCGGTGCTGACCTGGATGGATATGGCCAGCCGACTCGTGGTCTGAGCTGTGGATTGAGGTGACGCCGGGTGGCCCGGGCAGGGTCACCGTCGTAGGACATCTCATGCGCGGCCCCGGCTTCATCCATCTGCATATCCATTCGCAATACTCCCTGCTCGAGGGGGCGCTGAAGCTCGGCACGCTGCTCGATCTGGCCAAGGCCGACAAGCAGCCGGCGCTGGGGATTGCGGACACCAACAATCTGTTCGGGGCGCTGGAGTTTTCAGAGAAGGCCGCGGGCAAGGGCGTGCAGCCGCTGCTGGGCGCCGAGGTGGTGCTCGATTTCGAGGCGCCGGCGGAGCACGTCTACGACCGCAACCATGACCGTGGGCAGTTCGGCAAGGGCGGCGTCGTGCTCATTGCCGGCGACGAGGTCGGCTACGCCAATCTCAGCCGGCTGGTGAGCCGGGCCTATCTCGAGGGCGAGCCGGGCCGGGCGGCGGTGCAGATCGGCTGGATCGAGCCCCAGGATATCGAAGGCATCATGTGCCTCTCCGGCGGGCCGGAGGGGGCGATCGATCCCTATTATGCGGCGGGGCTCGACGGGCAGGCCGAGAACCGGCTCGAAGCGCTGCGGCATCTGTTTGGCGACCGGCTCTACATCGAGTTGCAGCGGCACGGGCGGCAGCACGAGATCGCCAACGAGCCAAAGCTGATCGACTATGCCTACCGGCGCGGCGTGCCGCTGGTGGCGACGAACGAACCATTCTTCGGCACCAAGGACGACTACGAGGCGCATGACGCGCTGCTCGCCATCGCGGCGGGTTCGGTGGTGGCGCAGACGCAGCGCCGGAAGCTCACTCCAGAACACTATTTTAAATCGCGCGCCGAGATGGCGGAGCTGTTCAAGGATTTGCCCGAGGCGCTCGACAACAGTGTCGAGATCGCGCAGCGCGTCAGCTACCGGCCGCGCACCCGCGGACCGATCCTGCCGCGCTTTGCGGCGTCGCCCGACCAGACGCCGGAAGAGGGCATGGCGGCGGAGGCCGAGCGGCTGCGCGTCGAGGCGCATCAGGGGCTAAAAGCCCGGTTCGACAAATACGGCATGGCCGAGGGGTTCACGGTCGCCGCGTACGAGGAGCGGCTCGAATTCGAGCTCTCCGTCATCATCAAGATGAAGTATCCCGGCTACTTCCTCATCGTCGCCGATTTCATCCAATGGGCCAAGGCCCAGGACATCCCCGTGGGGCCGGGACGCGGCTCGGGCGCCGGCTCGCTGGTGGCCTATGCGCTGACCATCACCGACCTCGATCCGCTGCGCTACGATTTGCTGTTCGAGCGCTTCCTCAATCCGGATCGCGTGTCGATGCCGGACTTCGATATCGACTTCTGCCAGGACCGCCGCGGCGAGGTGATCAAGTACGTCCAGGGCAAGTACGGCGAGAGCCAGGTGGCCCAGATCATCACGTTCGGAACGCTGCAGGCCAAGGCCGTGGTGCGCGACGTCGGCCGCGTGCTGCAGATGCCGTATGGGCAGGTGGACCGGATATCGAAGCTGATCCCCGCCAACCCGGCCAATCCGGTGACGCTGGCGCAGGCGCTGGACCTCGAGCCGCAGCTTAAGGCCATGCGCGACAGCGACGAACAGGTCGCCGATTTGATCGCCATCGCGCAAAAGCTCGAAGGGCTCTACCGGCACGCCTCGACCCACGCGGCGGGCATCGTGATCGGCGAGCGGCCGCTGACCGAACTGGTGCCGATGTACCGCGATCCGCGCTCCGACATGCCGGTGACGCAGTATTCGCTCAAATGGGTGGAGCCGGCCGGGCTGGTGAAGTTCGACTTCCTCGGCCTCACGACGCTGACGGTGCTCGACCAGGCGGTCAAGATGATCAACCGCAACGGCACCAAGTTTGCGCTGACCGACATTCCGATCGCCGATACGCCGACCTTCGACAATCTCACCAAGGGTGATGTGTCGGGCGTATTCCAGGTGGAAAGTCCGGGCATGCGGCGGGCGCTGGTCGACATGCGGCCGGACCGGTTCGAGGACCTCATCGCGCTCGTGGCGCTCTATCGGCCGGGTCCGATGGCGAACATCCCGACCTATTGCGCCCGCAAGCGCGGAGACGAGGACGTCGAGTACCTGCATCCGCTGCTGAAGCCGATCCTCGAGGCGACCTACGGCGTCATCACCTACCAGGAGCAGGTGCAGCAGATCGCGCGGGCTCTCGCCGGCTACACGCTGGCGGAAGCCGATCTCCTCCGCCGCGCCATGGGCAAGAAGATCAAGTCCGAGATGGACGCGCAGCGCAGCCGCTTCCTCGAGGGCGCCGAGAGCCAGCACGGCATCGCCCGGGCGCTTGCCAACACCATCTTCGACGCCTGCGCGAAATTCGCGGAATACGGTTTTAACAAATCGCACTCGGCGCCTTACGCCTACATCACCTATCAGACGGCCTACCTCAAGACGCACCACTTCCAGGAATTCATGGCGGCCTCGATGACCTACGTCATGGCCAATACCGACAAGCTCAACGAATTCCGCGAAGACGCCAAGAAGCACGGCATCGCGGTGGTGGCGCCGTCGGTCAACACGTCGGAGGCGGTGTTTTCGGCGCGGGACGGCAAGATCTTCTACGCCATCGGCGCCATCAAGGGCGTTGGGACCGCGGTCGCCGAGCACATCGTTGCGGCGCGCGGCAATACGCCATTCAAGGACCTCGCGGACTTCGCTACGCGGGTCGATCAGCGCATCATCAACAAGCGGACGCTTGAGACACTGGTCAACGCCGGCGCGTTCGATTGCCTCGTGCCCAAGCGCGAGCAGGCGTTTGCGGCGATCGACATGGTGGTGGCGACGGCGCAGCGCACCAACGACAATGCCGCCGACGGCATCATGGACATGTTCGCCTCCGATACGCCCGAGCCGATCCGGCTGACCGCCAATTTCGAGCCGTGGAGCCTCGGCGACCGGCTGGAGCGCGAGCGCAACGCCATCGGCTTCCACATCTCGGCACACCCGCTCGACGACTATGCCGGCCTGCTCGAGAACATGAAGATCATGTCCTACGCGCGCTTCGAGCACGGTGTGAAGGAGGGCGACCTCTCGGCCGGACGCCTCGCCGGAACCATTGCGACGCGTGCCGACCGGCGCACCAAGAAGGGCACGCCGATGCTGTCGCTGAGCCTCAGCGATCCCTCGGGCAGCTACGAGGTGATCGGCTTTTCGGAAGCGGTGGAGCAGTACGGCAAAATCCTGCAGCCCGGACGTTCCGTGATCCTCAACGTCGAAGCCGACGAACGGCCGAACGGCGTGAGCCTCCGCCTGCTGTCGGCGACCCCGCTCGACGAGGCGGCACAGAAGGTGGGCCGGAGCCTCGAGATCGAGGCCGACGACGCAAAATGCCTCGAGGCGATCCAGCGGCAGTTGAAGCCCGGCGGCAATGGCCGGATCAAGTTCGTCGTGGCGCGCGAGCAGGGCCGAAAGCTCTACGAGATCGACATCGGGAGTGGGTGGCAGATCAATCCGGCACTGGCCGGCGCGATCAAGTCGTTCGACGGCGTGGTGGATGTGCGGCTGAACTAACTGCTTGCACTTCACAAGTGGTTGCAATCGAGCTAGGCTGCCGTCCAACTCAAAAGGGGTCGGCAAAGCGATGCAACCACTACGATACTCGATCAATGTCACGCTCGACGGATGCTGCGATCACCGCGCGGGCCAGCCGAACAAGGCGACCCATAATCATGCTGCCGAGACCATCGCCGGCGCTGACGCGCTGATCCTTGGCCGGCCGACTTACGAGCTGATGGAGGCGGGGTGGCGCTCGGTCGCCGAGACCGGCGACCGTCCGGAGTGGATGGATGAGTGGATGGTGCCGTTTGCCCGCACGATCCATGCGGCCAAAAAGTATGTCGTGTCGGACACGCTCGACCGGGTGGACTGGAACGCCGAGATCGTCCGCGGGAAGGACCTCGAGGCAACCGTCCGGCGGCTGAAAAATCAGCGGGGCAGGGGGCTCTACGTCGGTGGCGTGAAACTGCCGCTCGCTCTGGCGGAGTGGGGGCTGATCGACGAGTACGAGTTCGTGGTTCACCCAAGGATCGCGGGCCATGGGCCGACGCTGTTCGCGGGGCTGTCCAAATATGTCGATCTTAAGCCGGTCGGCCGGCTTGAGCTTGGCTCGGGGATCGTAGCGACCAGGTACGTCCCTACTGACCGCTGACGAACGCGGCTTTCACCCAGCCCTCGTCGCCGTCGACGCGCACCTTCTGCCAGCCGCTCGTGGCGTAGGGCAGGAAGGCGATGTCGCACTGGAACGGCTCGAGCTCTTCGACGATCTGTGAGATGGCGGAGGGATAGGCGCGGAGGTTGAGCACATCGCCGTCGTCGACGCCGCTGACGCAGTAGAGCGCGGGCGAGACCATCGAGATGTATTTCGCGTTCACCCAGCCCTCGTAATGGCCGTCCTCGATCGGCACCCAGCCGTTCTCGGCCTCGCCGACCACGACGATGCCGCAATCTCCGTAGCGGTGGCGGACGACGATCTCGCCGCTGGAGCTTGGTTCATCGCGGATGTTGAGCCGATCCCAGGTGGCGACGTTGACGACGCAGTGTTCCTCGCCTTGGACGACGAAGGTTTCGGCTGAGGCGGGGAGGGTGCTGGCGAACAAACCCGCGGCGAAGCAGGCGATGAGCGTGATGCGGTAGGACATGGCGATCTCCGGTGTTGGTCGGAGGATCGCAGCGCGGCGTTGAACTCGGGATGAATGCGCGCGTCAGGCGCGCTAGCGGAAGCTTTCGGGCCAGTCCCGCGCGGTATGGACCACGGCAAGAATCTCGACCTGTTCGGTGACACGATAGGCCACGATGTAGGGAAGGTCCGGGAAGACGAGTTCCCGGGTGCCGCGGGCGCGGCCCTTTCGGCCGGCCATGGGCGCATCGGTCAGCAGCTGTACCGTGCGATCTCGCAGACCCGTGGCCAGCCGGCGTGCGGCCGAGGGACTGTCCTGTGCGACGTAGTCCTGGATTTCATCGAGGTCGGAGAGGGCAGATCGGGTCCAGACGACCCGCATCAGGCAGAACGGTATTTGTTCACGACGGCGTCGACCTCGGCATCGGAGGCGAAATCGCCGCGATCGGCATCCGCGATGCCCCTGGCTATCTTCTCGAGGAACAGCTCTTGCCACTCGAGCGAATGACCGTTTTCGAGCGCATCGGCAACGACTTGCGACGCCGAGAGGTTCGAGCGCGCGGCGATTGCATCGACCCGGGCCCGCAGCTCGTCAGGGATATCGAGAGTGATCGTCATCGCGCTATCATGCCAGTTCCGGCAGTCGAAGGAAACCGCCGTGCCCAGTAGCCTTGCGCATCCCCCCCGATTCCCCTATATCGCCCCCGCGCCCAGCCTATCCCGGGTGTAATTCACACGTGGAGCCGGCCTTCCCTCTAGGGAAGTCCATCCGGTGGCGGGTTTCCCGCTATCTGCTCTGCGGAGGCAAAACCGGTAAAGGAGCCTTTTATGGCATTGCCCGACTTTTCCATGCGCCAACTGCTCGAAGCAGGCGTGCATTTCGGCCACCAGTCGCATCGCTGGAACCCCAAGATGGAGAAATTCATCTTCGGCGTGCGCAACGACATCCACATCCTCGACCTCGGCCAGACCGTGCCGATGCTGCAGCGCGCGCTGCAGCTCGTGTCGGACACCGTGGCCGATGGCGGCCGCGTGCTGTTCGTGGGCACCAAGCGCCAGGCGGCGCCGGTCGTCGCGCAGGCCGCCCGTGACTCGGCCCAGTACTTCGTCAATTCGCGCTGGCTCGGCGGCACGCTGACCAACTGGCAGACCATTTCGCAGTCGATCGCGCGTCTGCGCGAGCTCGAAGGCAAGGTCTCCGACGGCGCCGAAGGCCTCACTAAGAAGGAACGCCTGCTGCTCGACCGCGAGCGTGAGCGTCTCGACCGCGACCTCGGCGGCATCAAGGACATGGGCAATCTGCCCAACCTGCTGTTCGTGATCGACACCAACAAGGAAGCCAACGCCATCAAGGAAGCCCGGCGTTTGAATATCCCGGTGATCGCGATCATCGATTCGAACTCGGATCCCGACACGGTCGACTTCCCGGTGCCGGGCAATGACGACGCGTCGCGTGCGCTCGAGCTTTACTGCTCGCTGATCTCGCGTGCGGCCATCGACGGCATTTCGCGCTCGTCGGCCGGCCGCGGTGCCGATCTCGGTGCAGCCGAGACCGCTCCCGCAGAGGACGCGATCCAGGCCGCCTGATAGCGGCCGTCGCGGCATCTTCATTTTCAATTGATAGGCGCGGCCTGGATTCCAGGTCGCATGAAAGGTGATCGAAATGGCAGTCACTGCTCAGCAGGTCAAAGAACTCCGCGAAGCCACTGGCGTCGGGATGATGGACTGTAAGAAGGCTCTCGAGGAGACCGGCGGGGACATGGAAGCGGCCGTCGACTGGCTGCGCACCCGTGGGCTCGCCAAGGCCGCCAAGAAGGCCGGGCGCATTGCCGCCGAGGGTCTGGTCGGCGTCAATATCGACGGCATCCGCGCCTCGATCGTCGAGGTCAATTCCGAGACCGATTTCGTCGCGCGCAACGAGCAGTTCCAGGCGATCGTGGGCAACGTTGCCAAGCTCGCCATCGATGCGGGCGGCAGCACCGACAAGCTGGCCGAGATGCCGTTCCCCGGCACCGGCCGCTCGGTTGCGGCTGAGCTGACGGACGCCATCTCCAAGATCGGCGAGAACATGAATCTGCGCCGCTCGGCGGTGATCGAGGTCAAGGACGGCGCGATCGGCTCCTACGTCCACAATTCAGTGAAGCCCGGTCTGGGCAAGCTGGGCGTCATCGTCGGGCTCGAATCGACCGGCGACAAGACCGTGCTGCTGGCGCTCGGCAAGCAGATCGCGATGCACATCGCCAACACGAACCCGCTCTCGGTTTCGCCGGAAGACATCGATCCGGCGGTCGTCGAGAAGGAACGCGCCATCTTTGCCGAACAGGCCAAGGAAAGCGGCAAGCCGGCCGAAGTCGTCGCCAAGATGGTCGAGGGCCGCGTGCGCAAGTTCTACGAAGAGCAGACGCTGCTGGCGCAGACCTTCGTGATCGACGGCGAGAGCAAGGTCCGCGACATCGTCGCCAAGGCCGAGAAAGACGCCGGGGCGCCGATCAAGGTGACCAAGTTCGTCCGCTACTCGCTGGGCGAGGGCATCGCCAAGGCCGAGACCGACTTCGCCGCCGAAGTGGCCGCTACCTCCGGCGTGCCGCAGCAGCCGCAGGCTTAATCCTCGGAAAAATCCTCGGCCGGGCTGGTATCCAGCCCGGCCGAATGTCATCTAACCTGCCGTTGCAGCGCAGGATTCGCCGCGCGGCTGTCCCCAGAGAGGCGCTGATGGCCAAACTTCCCTACAAGCGCATCCTGCTCAAGGTCTCCGGCGAAGTGCTGGCGGGCGACCAGTCGTTCGGCATCGAGCCTAAATTCCTCAACGCGATGGCCGACCAGATCGTCGCGGCGTCGAAAGCGGGCGCGCAGATCGCCATCGTCATCGGCGCCGGCAACATCTTCCGCGGCATGGCCGTGGCGGCCGAGGGAACGGACCGGGTGACTGCGGACTTGATGGGCATGCTGGGCACCGTCATCAACTCCCTCGCGCTCTCGAACGCCATCACCCGCGGCGGCGTGAAGTCGAAAGTGTTCTCGGCGCTGACCATGCCGTCGGTCGCCGACAGTTTTACGGCCCGCGCCGCGAAAGCCGCGCTGGACGATGGATTTGTAGTGGTTTGCGCCGGCGGCACAGGCAATCCGTTCTTCACCACCGACACCGCAGCGGCGC
>JBKJTB010000176.1:0-4864 GCA_046594305.1 Devosia sp.
GCCTTCCTGCCGCGTTCGCAGGTGGACATCCGTCCGATCCGCGACATCGGCCCGCTGATGAACGTGACGCAGCCCTTCCAGATTCTGAAGATGGACAAGCGCCGCGGCAATATCGTCGTGTCGCGTCGCGCCATCCTCGAAGAGTCGCGCGCCGAGCAGCGTTCGGAAATCGTCCAGCAGCTCGAAGAAGGCCAGATCGTCGACGGCGTGGTCAAGAACATCACCGACTACGGTGCGTTCGTTGACCTCGGCGGCATCGACGGCCTGCTGCACGTCACCGATATCGCGTGGCGCCGCGTCAACCATCCGTCCGAAGTGCTGTCGATCGGTGAGACCATCAAGGTCCAGATCATCCGCATCAACCACGAGAGCCATCGTATCTCGCTGGGCATGAAGCAGCTCCAGGCCGATCCGTGGGATGGCATCGAGGCGAAGTACCCGGTCTCGGCCAAGTTCACCGGCCGCGTCACCAATATCACCGACTACGGCGCGTTCGTCGAACTGGAGCCGGGCATCGAAGGCCTGATCCACGTCTCCGAAATGAGCTGGACCAAGAAGAACGTCCATCCGGGCAAGATCGTCTCCACTTCGCAGGAAGTGGACGTGATGGTGCTCGAGGTCGATCCCGACAAGCGCCGCATCTCGCTGGGCTTGAAGCAGACCCTTGCCAATCCGTGGGAAACCTTCGCTGAGAAGTTCCCGATCGGCTCGACCATCGAGGGCGAAGTCAAGAACAAGACCGAGTTCGGTCTGTTCATCGGTCTCGACGGCGATGTGGACGGCATGGTCCATCTGAGCGATCTCGACTGGCAGAAGCCGGGCGAGCAGGCGCTCGAAGAGTACAACCGTGGCGACATGGTTTCGGCAAAGGTGCTCGACGTCGATGTCGAGAAGGAGCGTATCTCGCTCGGCATCAAGCAGCTGTCGACCGGCGACGAGAAGGACTCGTCCGGTGATGGCCTCAAGAAGGGCGCCGTCGTTACCGGCACCGTCACCGAGGTCAACGATGGCGGCATCGAGGTTCGCATCGCGGACTCCGAGATGACGGCGTTCATCCGTCGCGCCGACCTGTCGCGTGATCGTAACGATCAGCGCCCGGAGCGTTTCTCCAAGGGCGAGAAGGTCGACGCGCGCGTCACCCAGTACGATCGCAAGACCGGCAAGATTGCGCTGTCGATCAAGGCTCTCGAAATCGCCGAAGAGAAGGAAGCGGTCGCCGCTTACGGCTCGTCGGATTCGGGCGCCTCGCTCGGCGACATCCTGGGCGCTGCCCTCAAGGATCGCGAGAAGAAATAACACTCGCAACCTGCGAGTTGACGTAACAGAGGCCCGCGCCTAACGGTGCGGGCCTTGTCTATTGGGGTTCGCAATGAAGTTACCGGGCGTCGCCTGGCGCGCCATGACCGGCTACGATCTCGACGCGGTGTCCGAGATCGCGGGTGTCGTGCATCCGGACTTCTTCGAGTCCCCAGAGGTGCTCGCCGAGCGCCAGCGGCTCTACCATTTCGGCTCGTACCTGCTCGAAGTGAACGAGCGCCCCGCCGGCTATGTGCTGAGCCACCCCTGGAGTTTTGGCACGCTGCCGAAACTCAATACGCTGCTGGGCGGACTGCCCGAGGGGCCCGACACCTATTACATCCACGATCTCGCTTTGCTGCCGGTGGCGCGCCGCATCGGCGCCGCGACCTACATCACCAACGCGCTGGCCAAGCACGCCCGCGCCCACGGCTTCCCGACGATGAGCCTCGTCGCCGTCAATGGCAGCCTGGGTTTTTGGCAGCGGCACGAATTCGTCGAGACCGACATCCCGGAGCTGTTCCCAAAACTGCTGACTTACGAGTCCGAGGCTCGGCTGATGGTGCGGCGGCTGTAGGTTGGCAGTCCGGCGTCGGACTGGTAAGTTGACACACGTGCAAGGGGCCGCGTTCAATCTGCGCAAGCACGGCATCTCGTTCGAAGAGGCCGTCGGAGTTTTCGATGATCCGCTCGTTGAGATCGAGCAGGATCGCATCGTGGATGGCGAGCAGCGGTGGCAAGCGACCGGAATGAGCCGCGGGCTCGACTTGTTGGTAGTGGCCTACGCCACTTGGGATGATGAACAAGACATCGAAATCGTCAGAATTATCTCGGCGCGCCCCGCTGAAAAGCACGAGCGCCGACGATACGAAGGCTGAAAAGCCGGGCAAGATCGTGACGATGGTTTCAGACCCCGCACTCGACGAAAAGCTTGCGGGGGAGCGGCGGCAGCGCCTTTTCGAGTTTCTGCAGCAGGTCGGCGATCAGGTGGAAACCGGTGGGTTGCCCGAGCAACGCCCGGGGAGGCGCGAGGGGTTCAGGATTGCCTACTACCCTCCGTTCGAGATCGATAAGGAGGTTGTAGAGTGGTTCGCCCGCAGGACCGGCCACCGGATGGCGACGACCTTCGCGATCAACCGCGTGCTGATTGACTACATCGATGCGTGGGAGCGCGAGCAGAAGAAGGCTGGCTGAGAGCTTCGCTTGCCAACGACGCCGTCGCTCCGGACGCGGGCGGCGGTTATTCCGCCGCCACCGCTTGCTAATCCTGTAGGGCCAGCCACGGCGTGTAGAGGTTTGGACCGCCTCCGCCGAGGGTGAATTTCGGGCTGGGGTTTGCAAGCAATTCGCCGGTGACGGTGGCGGTTGCCAGCAGCGGTTCCATGAGATGGCCGATGTGGGCGAAATGCTCGACCGCGGCGTCGGCGTCACGGTAGCGCTCGAAGACGATCGCCTCGGTTTCATCCGCGTTGAAGAAGATTTCGTATTGCAGCGTGCCGGTGTCCTGCGTGCGAACGATTTCCATCGCCACCTCGCAGAGGCGCTTGTACTCGGCGAGCTGGCCGGGGCGGATTTTGGCGCGGGCGATGCCCTTGATCTCGTCCATGTCTTTTGTCCTTCGAGTTGGTAGTCGGTTCCGAACGCCCCTAGCGGTAAAAAGTCTCGCCGCGCTCGTCGAAGCGACGGAGGCCGAGGTCGCGCAGATGGTGGTCGCTGAGGCTGTCCATATACGCCGTATCGGTGCCAGTGCGGTGGAAAGCGGCGATGGCGCCGACGAACCGGGCAAGGACGGCACGCAACACCGAAGCGGCGGAAAGTTGGGGTTCGCGGTAGAGCATTTGTGGTCTCCTCTTGTCTATGGGAGGAGCATGCGACCGGACCCCGCTTCAGGTCTTTGGCGCAATCCTGAAGAGTTCTGAAATGCCGCCGGAGCCGCTATAAGACCCGCATGGATATGGTGTTTGGCGACTACCGACTGAAGGCTCGGGAGCGCGAGCTGGTTGGGCCGGACGGCTCTGTCGAGCTCTCGACGCGCGCCTTCGACCTGCTGCGGGCGTTGCTCGAATCCCCCGATTCGCTGCTCGACAAGGACGCGCTGTTCGCGGCGGCCTGGCCGGGCATGATTGTCGAGGACAACACGCTGCAGGTCCACATGTCGGCGCTGCGCAAGGCCCTCGGCACCGGCTACATCACGACGATCCATGGCCGCGGCTACAAATATGTGGGGCCGCCGCCGCAGAATTCCGGCGCGGCGCCCGTGACCGCAGCGGAGGCCCACGGCAACATCGAGCGGTATCGCAGCGACTGCATCGAGCGCGAGACCGAGGCGGGCGCGATCGCCGCCTTGCTGGAGCAGCACCGGCTGGTGAGCATCGTCGGGCCGGGCGGCGTCGGCAAAACGACGCTGGCGACCGCTGTGGCGGGTGGCCTCGATGCGCCAGGCGGCGTGTGGCTGATCGATCTGGCATCGCTCGACAGCGGCGCCTTTATCGACAGCGCGCTGATCCAGGCGCTTGGCGTCCCCTACCGCAGCGGCGCGGAGGCGCTGCAGCTGGTGGCCGCGCAATTGCGGCAGGCGCCGGCGCTGCTGCTGTTCGACAATTGCGAGCACGTCCAGGCCGATGCGGCGGCGGTGATCGGCCGGCTGCTGGTCGACGTTCCGACGCTGCGGGTGCTGACGACGAGCCAGAGTCCACTGGGCCTCGCCGGTGAGCGCGTCTTCAGGCTGCTGCCGTTCGGATTGGCTGGCGAAGCTGGCGAGGAGCTGACCGTTTCGGCGCAGTTTCTTCGCTATTGCATCGAAATGTCCGGCGAGACGCTCTCGCTCGAGGACTATCCGATCCTCGAGCGGCTGTGCCGGCGCCTCGACGGCGTCGCTCTCGCGCTCAAAATGGCCGCTGCGCGCGCTTCGACGATCGGGCTCGAGGCGGTGGATATTCAGATCGAGCGCCAGCTTGCCGGCCTCGATGTCGACTGGAACACGACTCTACCGCGGCACCGCTCGCTGCTCGCCTCGATGCGCTGGAGTTACGATCTGCTGCCCGCCGATGTGCAAACCACGTTGCGGGCCCTCGGTGTGTTCAACGGGTCGTTTTCCCTCGCGGGCGTGAGCGCGGTGGCCGGGGACGCGGAAACCCACATCGCCGAACTCGTCCGCCGTTCACTGGTGGTGCGCGACCCGGCCAATCGTGGACGCTACCGCCTGCTCGACAGCATGCGCCGCTTTGCCCTGCAGGAGCTTGCGGCGGCCGGCGAGGAAAGCGGCGCGCGCGACCGTCACGCGGCGTTCGTGACCCGCCTGTTTGCCACCAGCATCGAGCAATGGGAGACGACGCCCGATGCGATCTGGGAGGCCACCTACCGGCCCGACGGCGACAATCTGCGCGCCGCGCTCGCCTGGACCAGATCGCGTCCCAATGCCGAGGGATATGTCGAACTCGTCGCAGAAACCCAGCGGTTTTTCCTCCAGGAGCAGCTGGGCGCCGAGGGCCTCGCCACCATGGAATCGGCGCTGCCCTTCGCGCCCGGGGCGAGCCCCCAGGCACGAGCGCGGCTGGGACTGGCGCTG
>JBKJTB010000209.1:0-6847 GCA_046594305.1 Devosia sp.
GACGCGGCGGTCGATGCCGAGCTTGTCCAGCGCCTTGGGGAAGCCGAAGCCGGCGAAGATGACGCCGATGGAGCCGACGATCGACGAGGGATCGGCGTCATCTTCGCCGGCTTCGGCTTCCCCAAGGCGCTGGACAAGCTCGGCATCGACCGCCGCGTCCATACCTCGGGCAAGAACAAGTCGACGATGGATCCCTTCCTCCCCGAAAAGCCGGAGGACGTCGAGCGCATCAAGCAGCTCGAATCCGATATCCATCTGGTGTTCATCGACTGGGTCAAATCGCGCCGCGGCACGAAGTTCACCGCACCCGATGAGCAGCTGTTCACCGGCGAGTTCTGGAGCGGCATGCGCGGTCTCGAACTCGGCCTCGTCGACGCGGTCGGCGATTTGCACGAAACCCTGCGCAGCCGCTTCGGCGACAAGGTCCGCACCAGACTCATCGAGCCCAAACGCGGCCTGTTCCAGCTGCCGCGCCTTGGTCTCGCCGCCGATCTCGCGGCGGCCATCGAAGACCGCGCCCACTGGACGAGGTTTGGCCTATGACCGCAATCCTCCTCCGCATCCTCGTCACGGCGCTGATCTTCGGCGCCATCTATTTCGGCATCCGCCGCATCTGGCGCGACTGGACCAAGCAGTTCAAGGCCGAGGACAAGGCCGTCCACCAGCGCGACCTCGAAGAGCGCAAGCGCCCCGACGTCATCACCCTCAAGCGCGACAAGGACGGCACCTACCGTCCGCCCGACGACAACAGCAAAAGCTAGCTCGCGAGCCGCGTCCGATTGTGCGGCGCGTCGAGCTCCTCGAGCACGCGTGCCACATCGGCCGCGGCCACCGGCCGGCTCAGCAGATAGCCCTGCGCTTCGTCGCAGCCGTTGCGTACCCAGGCCAGCTGCGCCGGTGTTTCGACGCCCTCGGCTGTGACCTTCATCCCCAGCGACTGGCCGAGCCCGATCACCGAGCGCACGATCGCCTGGCTCTCTTCGCTGTCGGGCAGGCCGCTGATGAAGGCGCGGTCGATCTTGATCTTGGAGAATGGGAAGCGCTGCAGATAGCCGAGCGATGAGAACCCCGTTCCAAAATCATCGAGCGCGATCCGCACGCCGCGCTCACGCAGCCGGCGCAGCGTCTGCATGTTGGAATTGGAATCGCGCATCAGCACGGTCTCGGTGATTTCGAGCTCGAGCCGCGCCGCCGGCAGGCCGGTCTCCCCCAGCACGCGTTCGATCATTCCAGCCAGGTCGTCGTCGGCGAACTGCCGCGACGAGAGATTGACCGCCACCGTCACGTCGCTCGGCCAGTTCATTGCTTCGAGCGCCGCCTGCCGCAGCACCCATTCGCCGATCGGCACGATCAGGCCGCTCTCCTCCGCCACCGGGATGAACTCGGCCGGCGGGATCAGGCCGCGCCGCGGATGGTTCCAGCGCAGCAGCGCCTCAAAGCCGGAGACCATGTTGTTGTGGAGATTGACCTGCGGCTGGAAGGCGAGGCTGAACTCGCCGCGTTCCAGCGCCTCCACCAGATCCGACCGCAGCGCCTGCTTCTGCAGCAGTTCGATCTGCATCGAGATCTCGAAGAAGCGGTACGAGCCGCGCGCCTCGGTCTTGGCCGCATAAAGCGCGATGTCGGCATCCTTGAACAGCCCGGTGGTCCCGCTCTTGCGGTTCGCCATGCCGATCCCGATGCTGGCGGCGACCCGCACGGTCCGGCCGTTGATCATGTGCGGCAGGCCCACGGCCTCGATCAGCCGCATCGCCACCATCGCGATTTCGTTGCGGCCATCATGCCCAATCAGGATCGCTGCAAATTCGTCGCCACCCAGCCGGGCGATCGTAATGGTCTCGCCGAGCACCTCGCGCAGCCGGTTGGCAACGCTCACCAGCAGCACGTCGCCGACCGGATGACCCAGCGCGTCGTTCACTTCCTTGAAGTGGTCGAGGTCGAGCAGCAGCACCGCGACCTCGTTGCCCTGCGCTTCGTCGAGCCGCTTCTGGAACAGCGTCCGGTTGGCGAGCCCGGTCAGTGAATCGTGGTGGGCAAGGTGCTCGATCTCGTCGCGCGCCCGCTTCTGGCCGGAAATGTCGCGGAAGAAGATCGAGAGCCCTTCCTCGGTCGGATAGGCCTTGATGCCGAGCCACAATTGGCGATCCTCGACGAAGATGTCGAATTCCTCGGGCTCGCCGGTCTCGACCGCCTGCTTGTAGTGGTCGCCCTCGCCTGAGGTGAGTGCGGCGGGGAACAGTTCCCACAGGCTGATCCCCACCCGCAGCTTGCCGCGCTGGTTGATCGTCTCGGCCGCGTGGTGGTTCCAGTAAATGACATTCCAGTGCCGGTTCACCACCAGCACGCTGTCATGCGTACTCTCGAGCACCGCGGCCAACTGCTTGCGGCTCGCGGCGAGTTCCTCGCGGCTCTGTTCCACCGTGCCCCGCAGCCGCCGCTGCGTGCTGATGATCCAGTGCTCGCGAAATCCCGCGATCAGCGCAAAAGCCACAGCCAGCACGGCCGCCACATATGAGAACGGCGGGCCGCCGATGACGCCCGACACCGAGCCCGACAGCAGGATCGCGCCCACTGCGAGCGCGGGCACCGTCGCCTGCGCCACCGAGCGGTCGCTGCGTCGCGTCTTGGGCTGGTCTGCGACCTCCGCCTGCACGCGCCGCGTCACCACGATCTGCTCGATCGCCGACCAAACGATCAGCCCGCTCGAGCCCATCCACAGCAACTGCGTGATGCCGCCGATCTGGTAGGTCCCGCTCATCAGCGCCAGTGCATAGCGTCCGTCCGCCACCGCCTCGGCCAGCACCGCCAGCACCATCAGCCCATACGGCACGGACTTCCGCCCATAGGCGTAGAGCGTCAGCGACAGCACGCCGAACGCCGCCACCGCGAACCACAGCGCCGGGTAGAGAAACGCCACGATCGTCGCCAGCGGCGTCATCACCGAGTTCGCGATATTGTGGTTGAGCACGAAGATCGCCGACAGCGCCACCGCGCAGAAGATCAGCGCGAAATTGTAGATCTGCACCGCGCCGAAGCGGTTCTTGACCTGCGTGAACTGCAGCATGCCCGCCGCAAAGAACAGCGCCATCACGAAGAAGGCCGCCTCCGGCAGCGACGGGAACACCGGCGCCCGGTCGACCAGCACCAGCGCGATGTAGCCGACATTGCCGAGGAAATAGATGCCCGAGCCGATCGAGAAACAGCGCCACGCCGCCTGCTCGCCGGCACTGCCGCGCCGCGCCGCCACAAAGCAGGCAATTGACGCCGCCAGCGGTCCCGCCAGCGACAACGCTACTTGCCACATCATCTGCCCGTCAATGTCGAGGTGCAGCCAGCCCGGTCCCGCCGCGAACGCGGCAAGGCCCGCGGCGAACAGGCAAAATGTCAAAAGGCGCTGACGAAAACTCATAAAATCCGGGGCGCGAAAGGCGACTAAACCCCGAGAATGGCCGAAAAACCTGCCCAAACGGATAAACCGCTTGGCGAAGATTGTATGAACAGGGCCGCGCGGTGTCCCCGGCCCGGAGGACAGACTCCGCCCGGCGCTCGCGCTAATGTCCTGCGGGGGAGGGCCAAAATGCCCGATCAGGACGCCGACCGCGCCGCCATCATCGCGCTGATCCATCGCAACCGCGTCGCCATCTGGATGCGGGACTACGAGCTGTGGGCGAGCTGTTTCGTCCACGCGCCCTATACGACCCGATGGGGCTGGTGGGCGATGGGCGGCGCCTTCTTTCGCCGCGGTTGGGACGACATCGCGGACCGCCTCCGGCGCGAGATGATCGAGCACCCCGAACCGCATCCACGCCTCGCCTACGAGACCACCGTTGAAAACCTCGTGGTCCGCGTCGCGGGCGACATGGCGTGGGCCAGCTTCGAGCAACACTATCCCGGCATTCCCGTGCACAACCACGGCAACGGGCCGGACCTGGTTTACGAGGCACGTGTGTTCGAGCGCCACGCGGGCGAATGGAAGATTGCGTTCCTCGGCATGATCGACGGCCCGCGTCGCCCCGATCCGGCGCGTCCGCAATTGCTGCTCGACGCGGACGGGCGGGTGCTTTCGGCCGCCGCCGATATCTCCGCGGTCCTCGCCGACGAAAATCTCGCCATCCGCAGCGGCCATCTGCGCATTCTCGATGGTCCCGCCAATGCCAGCCTGCAGGCCGCCTGCCGCTGGGCCGCCGGCCTCGCCACCAACTACATGTCCTACGAAGGTGCCGTGCCCGTGGTCATGGAAGCCGGTGAGGGGCTCCCCACCAAGGTCTGGTGGGTCGTCGCCAAGGGCGGCCTGATCTGGTTTTCCGGCAGTGACTCCCGTGTCACCGACGCCCGCCTCGACATGGCCGCCACGATCTACGGTCTGTCGCCCGCTCAGAAGAAGGTGGCCGCGTTGATCGCCGAGGGCAAGTCACTCACCGAGATCGCAGCCGCCATGGCGATCACTGCCAATACCGCCCGCACGCATCTGGACCGCGTCTTCGACAAGACCGGCGTTCGCAACCAGACGGCACTCGTGCGCGTCCTGCTGTCAGCAGTGTCGCCGGTCTGAAACACTGTCCCCCATTCGTGGGACAGGCCGTCGTCCCCCGTCCCGCTGACAAAGCGTCGCGCCGGCCTGCGCTAGGGTTTCCTCAACATCAGGAGGACACCCCATGGCCGACATCGCTCTCACCTCGAATTGGTCCGCTCCAGCCACGATCCGTCCCGATTGGCTCGGCGCACTCGCCCACCGCGCCGAAGTGCTCCGCCGCCGCTCGCGTCGCAACCGCTACCTTTCTCTCACCGGACGCTCCGCCCGCCGCTACCCCTGGGTCGAAACGATGTTCACCGGCATGAGCGGTCGCTGATCGGCGCCTAAAGCACCGTCACCTGATACAGCCGCGCGAGGATCTGGTACTGCTCCAGTTCCGTCTCGAGTTGAAGCCGGTACTGCCGCCACCATGCCGTGTCGACGTCCTCGACCATCACCTCGAAGATCACGACGCGATCGTGGACCACGTCGGCTTCCTGGGGCTTCCAGGCGCCCACCGCCGGCGACTGCAGATGCGCCGTCACCCCGCCAAAGCGTTCGGTGAGCTCGCCCTTGATCCGCTCGAACACTTCGGGCCGCACCGCGGTGCCGTCCGGCTTCTCGAGCGGCACAAACACTTCGACCACGAACATCTGCTTCTCCTCTGCACGGCGCCGGCGACTCTAGCCGATTCCAGCGGCCCGCAGGCGAGTTGACCGGAACAACCGCCCCAACTAGGTTCCGCGCGCCTTAACCCGGACCTGCCCGATGCCCAATCTGCCCGCCAACATGGACCCCCGGAACTCCTTCCAGGGCCTCATCCTGACGCTCCAGCAATTCTGGGCGAACCAGGGCTGCGTGATCCTCCAGCCCTACGACATGCAGATGGGCGCCGGCACCTGGCATACTGCGACGTCGCTGCGGGCCCTGGGCACCAAGCCGTGGAAGGCCGCCTATGTGCAGCCGTCGCGCCGTCCGCGTGACGGCCGCTACGGCGAAAACCCCAACCGCCTGCAGCACTACTACCAGTTCCAGGTTATCCTGAAGCCGTCGCCCGACGACATCCAGGAGCTCTATTTGCAGTCGCTGGCTGCGATCGGCCTCGACTCCGCGCTGCACGACATCCGCTTCGTCGAGGACGATTGGGAAAACCCGACGCTGGGCGCCTGGGGTCTCGGCTGGGAATGCTGGTGCGACGGCATGGAGGTGAGCCAGTTCACCTATTTCCAGCAGGTCGCCGGCTTCGACTGTAACCCCGTTCCAGGCGAGATCACCTACGGCCTCGAGCGCCTCGCCATGTATGTACAGGGCGTCGACAACGTCTACGACCTCAACTTCAACGGCGGCGGCAACGACAAGGTCACCTATGGTGACGTGTTCCTGCAGAACGAGCAGGAATTCTCGAAATACAATTTCGAAGCCGCCAACACCGACATGCTGTTCCGCCACTTCGCCGACGCTGAAACCGAGTGCAGATCACTGCTCGAGAAGAGCCTCGTCGATGGCCGCCACACCATGGCCGTCCCCGCTTACGAGCAGGTCATCAAAGCCTCCCACAACTTCAACCTCCTCGACGCCCGCGGCGTCATCTCCGTCACCGAACGCCAGAGCTACATTTTGCGCATCCGCGAGTTGGCAAAGGCGTGTGGGGCAGCGTGGCTGCAGACCGCTGGCGGCGGGGCGGCCTAGTTCGGCGCGATGCCGCCCACCCCACCGGGTGTCATCCCGGGCTCGACCCGGGACCCATCGTTCCACTTGCGCCAGACCACAACTGGATCACTGCTTCCGCAGGTGGATGGCGGGAGTCGATCGGACGGCAAAGGCCCTTGAAGGGTGGTTGCCGGGGTAGGTAACGACCTTTTGGTAGGACTTCCGAAATGGGTGAATCAGAAGATGAAACGCCTCTGACGGGAGGCAACATCAACGCCAGTGTTGTGCGAGTTGGCGATACCGTGCGCCGGTCTGTCGGCCCACACAGCGAAAACGTACATAAGTTGCTCGTCCACCTGGAGCGCAAGAATTTCGAGAAGGCGCCCCGATTTCTCGGCCTTGACGGACAAGGACGAGAAATCCTTTCGTACATTGGCGGTAGCACCGAGTTCCCAGAAAATCTTTGGCAAGATACCGCCGCTCTGCTTGCAGCTACGCGTATGCTGCGAGAGTTCCACGATGCCACGACTGACCTGGATCTGAGGCCCACGACCGGCTGGGCCTACACCTTTCCGGACGTGCAACGGCGCGAAGTCGTGTGTCACAACGACTTCGCGCCGTACAACATGATATTTCGCGATGATTGCCACAGGCAGTCCATCGCGAAATATCATGTTGTACGGC
>JBKJTB010000234.1:0-8135 GCA_046594305.1 Devosia sp.
GGCGCCACGCGGCGTCTGCGGGTTTTGCGCGAGGCCGGGGGTCATCACCCGGTCGGCCTGATTGAAATTGTAGATGTTGCCGGGGAACAGCATGGTCTTGCCGCTGGTGCCCAGCGCCTCGAGCACGCGCGCCATCTGCGCCTCCTTGCGGCCCTTGTCCCAGGAGGCGTAGGGGAGATTGAGCGCGTTGACGACCAGATCGATATCGCCGATCGCCCGGCGCATGTCGGCCACCGAGTCGGAATCGCCGGCGACGAAGCGGACGCCGGGGATCTTGTGGCGATCCGTCCGCGCCATGCCGCTCACCGTCCATCCGCCGGCGACAAACGCTTCCGCGACGACCCGGCCGACATGGCCATTGACGCCCAATACGATGACTTGACCCTTGCTCATTTCGATCTCCTTGCTGTTGACGCTCTGAAGATCAGCTATTCACATGCGATCGGAAATCGGCGATATCAGAACAACCGATATTCAGGAATGTATGGCCTTGGCGAACGCCGATCCTGACTGGGCGCTGTGGCGGAGCTTTTCGGCGGTGATCGCCGAGGGCTCGCTTTCGGCCGCGGCCCGCAAGATCGGCTACAGCCAGCCGACGCTCGGCCGCCACATCGAGACGCTGGAGCAGCAGCTCGGGCTGATCCTGTTCGACCGTACGCTGCAGGGCCTGAAGCCGACGCCCACTGCCTTGCGGCTCTATGAGCCGGTGCAGGCCGCCGAAAAATCGCTGTCGCACGCCGCCATGGTCGCCGAGGGCTCGACCGCCCAGCTCGAGGGCACGGTGCGGATCACCTCGAGCGCGGTCACCAGCCACTACATCCTCCCCGCCATGCTGCGCGATTTGCGGCGCGACTTTCCCGCCATTGCGCTGGAGCTTGTCTCTTCGGATTCGGTCGAGAACCTGCTGCTCCGCGAATCCGACATTGCCGTGCGGATGTTCCGCCCGACCCAGCTCGAGCTGATCGCCAAACGGATCGGCGACATCCCGGTCGTCGCCTGCGCCCACCAGGCCTATCTCGGCGCCCACGGCACGCCGCAGACGCCGGACGAACTGACCGCGCACAGCCTCATCGGCTTTGATCGCTCGGATCTTCTGATCACCACCGCCAAGACGATGGGCTTTGACCTCACGCGCGACAATTTCGTCGTCCGCACCGACAGCCAGACCGCGATGTGGGAAATGATGAAGGCCGGGCTCGGCATCGGCTTTGCCCAGCGCGGGCTCGTGCGCGAAACGCCCGGCATGCGCGAAATCCTGCCCATGATCACGCCGCCGCCATTGGAAGTGTGGCTCACGACGCACCGGGAACTGTTTCTCAGCCCGCGAATTCGTGCCATCTATGACCGGCTCGCGGCCGGACTCACCGACTATATCGCCCGCACGTCGCGGCGACCCGGCCAGCTGGACACCCCATGAATCAATCCGTCCTCAACGTCATCATCATCCTCGCCGTCGGCACCGTCGCGGTCATCCTGTTCATGGGCCTGTGGAACATGTTCAAGGGCGACGATCCCAACCGCAGCCAGATGCTGATGCGGGCCCGCGTCATCGCCCAGGCCGTGGCGCTGGCGATCCTGCTCGGCGCCCTCTACTTCTTCGGCCGCGGCCCCGCCGCCTGAGCCATGGTCAAGCTCAACAAGATTTACACCAAGACCGGCGACGACGGCACGACCGGACTGGTGCGCGGCCCGCGGCGGCTCAAATACGACCTCCGCGTCAACTGCTTCGGCACGGTGGACGAAGCCAATTCCTCGATCGGCGCGGCGCGGCTGCTGACCAGCTCGATGCCGAGGATCGATTCGGTGCTGAGCCGCATCCAGAACGATCTCTTCGATCTCGGCTCCGATCTCGCAACGCCCGGCAAGGACCCCGACGGCACGCCGCCCTCGCTGCGCATCACGACCACGCAAACCACCTGGCTCGAGCAGCAGATCGACCACTACAATGAAGGCCTCGCGCCGCTGACGAGCTTTATCCTGCCCGGCGGCACGGCGCTCGCCGCCGCGCTGCATGTGGCGCGGACTGTGACGCGCCGCGCCGAACGCCTCGTGGTCGAACTGGTGCTCACCGAGCCCGGGGTCAATTCCGAGGTGATGATCTACCTCAACCGGCTCTCCGACCTGCTGTTCGTGTTCGCCCGCGTCGCCAATGCCAACGGCAAGAGCGACGTGTTGTGGGTGCCCGGACGCAATACAAAGCCGACCGAAGCCGGTTAAGTTTTGTTTACCGTCCCGTCCTACGATGGCGGGATGGAAATGCCGGATGTCGCCACACAGCTGATCACCATGCGCATGGGCGCCACGCAGCAGGCTGCGTCGATGGCGATCATGAAGAAGAACCACGAGATGGAAATGTCGCTCGTGAACATGCTCGCCGAAGTCGCAAGATCCGCGCCGGCGCCCTCGGGTCAGGGGCTTGTCGTCGACAAGCGCGCCTGATGAGCCTCGACAACGCCATCCGCGCCATCGCCTTTGCCGAAGCCCCAACGCTGGGCGTCGGCATCGCGCTGATCGCCAAGCATCGCGGCGAACTCGATGCGGCCATGCGCGCAGCGGAGCTCGAGCAATTGCCGGTGACCTCGGACGGCGCCGCCACCGACCGCGCGGTGGCAAAGATCGCCGCGGCGAGTGAATCGGCGCATGTGCTGGATAAGGTGGTCTAGCAAGGCCCCACCCCACGACGTCCCTAGAACAGCGGCGGGATCATCCCCGTCGGCACCAGCCCCGAGAACACCACGCCTGCTGCGAGATTGAGGGTCTGGCTGTAGGAGCCGTCCTCGGCCGGGGTACCGACGATCCAGCCGCGGTACTGTTCCGGGATCAGCGGCCCAAGCCGCTCGACCACGCCTCTGGAATGAAGTTTTAGCTGCCCCTCGAGGCGGCCGCTGGTGTCGAGCCCCAGATTGCCCGAGGCATCGAAACTGCTCGTTGCATCGTCGCCCTTGAAATTGGTGATGGTGTACTTGCCGCCCGCCGCCTGCCAGCGCTTGAGCAGGTCCGCGTCGCCATAGGTGCGCACATCGTCGGGCAGATTGCTGATCTCGGCCTCGAAGGTCGACTTGCCGCTGCCGATCTCAAAGCCCGGGGCATCGAGCCCCTCGACCAGCACATATTGCGCGAGCGTCGCGAGCCCGGCGGTAGTGTCGTGCTTGGCCGGCACATCGATCAGATGCGCCTCGAGCTTGCTCGCCTTGGCGACGAGCCGGTCGTCGAGCACGGTGTCGTTCCACACCGGCTCCGCCACGACCAGCGAGGCGCGCCCGATGCGCCAGCCATCGAGCCGGACGCTGGCCTGGGCGCTGGCGAAATCAAGCCGGCTACGGCTGCCGGTGAAGGCATCGTCGACGCTCACCGGCGATTGCGCAAACATTAGCACATGGGTGGGCCGATAGACTTCGGCCGACGCCTTGAGGCCGGCGAGGGTCATCGTCAGATCGCCGCTCTCGATCGTCGCATTGGTGCAGGTGGCATCAAAGCCGAACGGATAGCCGCCAATGCTGAGCTGGCCGCAGACCAGGCGCGGCATCGACACGCCGTCCTCCGTCTCGAGCGTTTTCACATAGGCGGTCGCCTGCCCGGCGGCCCAGAACCAGGCGAATGTGTAGCCGGTGACGAGCACGAACAACACGACGCCCAGGGCGATGATCTTCTTCATTGAGCTCTTCCTGTAGGCGGCAACGGCAACCCTGCCCCTCATCCGGGACACTTGCGGCTGAATAGCGGCGGGCCTTATGAGAATGCATGGCGGACGGCAACCCCCCAGCCCCTAACCCTTATGTCTTCGGCTACGGATCGCTGATCTGGAATCCGGGCTTCCCCTTCATCCGTTCGGAGCGGGCGCTGCTGCACGGCGCGCATCGTTCGCTGTCGGTCTATTCGCATCGTCACCGCGGCACGGCCGAACGGCCCGGTCTCGTCTTCGGGCTGAGCCGCGGCGGCGCCTGCGCCGGAATCGCCTTCGAGGTCGAAGCGGCGAAATGGCCGGCGGTGTTCGACTATCTCCAGGAGCGCGAGCAGGACCGCGGCGTCTATCGCGAAGTTTTCCGCGAGGTGACGCTGCAGAGCGGCACGCGCGTCCGCGCCCTCGCCTATCTCGTCAACCAGACCCACCCGCAATTCGCCGGCCGCCTGTCGATCCCCGAGCAGGTCGCGCTGGTCCGCAGCGCCACCGGCGAATCCGGGCGCAACACCGAATACGTCCGCAACACCGCGCGGCACCTATTGGCACTGGGCATCCGCGACCGGACGCTGGAAGGGATCGTCGCCGCCCTTGATGGCGACGCAGCACTGCTGGGTGGCGAGTGCCTGAGATCAGGCGGCGGTGAGGCCGGTAACCGGCTCGGCGCCTTCGAGGTCCCAAACAATCGTCATGCGGGAGAGTTCGTCGCTGGCGGTATCGACCAGGAATGCCCGGTCGGCCGCCTCGAGCGCCAGGCGGAAACGCGAGCGGCTTTGCGGATCGTTGATCACATCATGGGCCGAGCCGACCCACATCGGCACGGTGCCGCGCGCCAGCATGTAGAGGCCGGCGGTAGTGAGGGCGAAGGAGTCGAGGCGTTCCGTCGTCAGCGCGTAAAAACGCCCCGACCGGCCGCGCCAGTTGACCTGCCGCACGGGAGCCTGAACCGCAAACCGACGTTCCGCCAGCATCATCATCCTGTGCCCCATTCCCCCGAGCCGAAGGGAACAAAACTAGAACAAACAAGAGACAAATGTCAACGAAATTCGTCCCCCAACGCTAGATGTATGGGCTGCTTCGGGCTCATCGTCAATATATGGTATGCCGGCGACTAGCGAACCCCATCCGCTTGCGTCGCGGCCGCCAGCCGTGCCCGGAACGCGTCGGTGAGCGGGCGGGCAATCCCCTCCGCCACTGCATCGGCGATCAACTGCGTCGTCCCCGCCTCGATCGTTGCCTTGAGTCGCGCCGCGAACTCCTGCGTCGGCAACCCCGGCATGATCGCCGGCAGGAATTTTGCCCGCGCCGTTCCCGGCCACATCACCAGGCTGTTGCGGCCCCAGTAGAGGCCCGAATTGAGCGCCACCGGGATCACCGGCACCCCCAGCGTTTCGTACATGCGCACCACACCCTGCCGGTAGTCGGGATCGGCCAGCGGCGCCTTCCGCGTGCCCTCGGGGTAAATCACGATGCGGCAGCCGCGCGCGACCTTCGCCTTGGCTTCGGCGAGCATCGCGGGGATCGCCTGCGCCCCGAGCCGCCGGTCGATCGAGATGGTGTCGATCGATTGCGCCGCCCAGCCGAAGAACGGAATATCGATCAGCTCGCGCTTGGCGATATAGGCCGGCTTGTCGTCGGTATGCGGCAGGATGGCGAAGATGTCCCAGTCGCTCTGGTGCTTGGCGGCAATGATGCAGGGGCCGGGCGGAATGGTGTCCCCACCCTCGACCGCCGTCTTGATGCCGACGATCCAGCGCAGCATGAAGACGTTCGAGCTGCGCCAATACTGGACGATAGCCCAGCTAGCTGGCGTCTTGCCGCGCCAAACGTTGGCGATGACACTGATGATGACGGCGAGGATCGCCGTCTGGCCGAGGAACAACGCATAAAACACTGCCGTGCGCACAGCCTGAATGACAGCCAAGTTCCCTCCACGCCGGTTGCTCCCGGCCGTTTGAGCTTCTCTTAGCGGCGCCGGCGGCCGGGCGGTAAACCCGCCCGGGTCACGATACCTTGCCGTGCCAGCCGATATAGGCGTCGGACACCTCGATCGCCGGCTCGGGTCCGGCGGGAGCGGCGAGATGGCGCTTCCGGCGCAGCGCGCCCGCCGTGTAGCCGTACTCGACACGAAAAGCGCGGCTGAAATGGCTGGGGCTGTTGAACCCGGTGGCGAAGGCGATTTCGCCGACCGTCCGCTGCTCGTCGGGGCGGTTGAGCAACTGGTGCGCGCGATTGAGCCGGCGGCGGGCAATATAGACGCCAAGCCCGCCGGCCAGCGCGAACAGACGATAGAGCGTGGCCCGCGAGGTGCCGAGTGCCTTCGCCATCGCCGCAGCGTCGAACGGGTTGGCGAGGTTGGCTTCGATATGGCGCTTGGCCTTGCCCAGCAGTGGCAAATCGGCGGGCATGCGCAGCGACTGGCGCGTGGCGTTGAGCGCCGCGGCCAGCGTATCGCGGAGCATCAGGCCCAGGGTTTCGGCCTCGGCCGCAGGCGTCTCGGGCAGCCGCCGGACCAGCGCCGCGAGGAAGTCGGCAAAGATGCGGCCAAGCGCGGTGTCGGTCAGCATCAGGCCATGCATGGCGAAGGGCGCGACCGCTTCGTCGAGCATCTGGCGCGGCAGGATGACGATGATCGATTCGCTGGCTTCGGCCACGGCGTCGATCGGGCCGGTCATGTCCATCACCACCACTTCGCCGGCCGCCATTTCGACCGGCCCGGTACCCATGTCGCCCGACCAGCGTCCGCCGAGCAGCATCAGGATGAAGTAATTGTCGACGCCATCCGCCTTGAGGCGGCGGCTGTTGCGCACCAGCCGGACCGGCGGGATATGGCCATGGCTGATCATGATGGGCCCGACCTGGAAACCATCCGACACCACCGGGAAACCGGCTTGCGGCGATGGCGCGGTGGCGTCGTGCGCCATCAGCATTCGCGCCCATTCGGCGAATTGCCGCTCTGCCGGAAACGCCGCCGACTCGAAGTGCAGCGCCGGGATCATGGTCGCGGTCATCGAAGGCCCCTCAGCAGCGCGCGCGGCAAGCAAGACGATTGCTTCCCCGTCTCAAGTATTGCACCGGCGTCTCAAAATGCAATTGCGTGCAAGCCAGCGACTGGTCTGCCCGCTATCGAATGTCCGGGGCCGGAAGGCTGAACGAATTCATTCGGGGGAAATCATGGCCACAGAGATCATCAGCGTCGCAATCGATACGACGGGCGTCGCCTACACGCTGAACGCGGACGATACCCTCCTCCTGGTCGAGGCTCCGGTGCTGTCGGAATCGGTGAGTGCCCCCGTGGGCATCTGGATCGACGGGGACGACAACATCGTCGAGGTTTCGAGTACCGTTGTTGCCGTCGGCTACAACGGCAGCGGCATTCTCGTCGACGGACACGACACCACGATCAGCGTTGCCGGCACTGTCGCCGCCTACGGGTCCAGTGCGGACGGCATCGCCTCCGCGGAAAGCCTTCGGCTGACGGTGGGGGCGAACGGCATGGTCCATGGCGATGCCCGCGGCGTGAACGTCGACGCCGGCAGCTTCATCACCAACCGCGGGCTGATCTCGGGGCAGGACGGCATCAACGTCGAGGGCGGCCTGGGTGCGGGAATTACCACGATCACCAATGACGGCGCCGTCGAAGGGGGCGTGGGCGGAACCGGCATACGGTGGGTGTTCGGCAATGGCAGCATCGTCAATACCGGCACGATTTCCGGCAGCTACGGCATCCTCGCCACCAATGGCGAACACGTGATCGAGAACTACAATCTGATCCGCAGTTTCGACCCAGGTGTCTTCGCGATCTTTCTGGGGGACTCGGCCGACGCGCTGGTCAATCACGGCGACATCGTCGGGCCGGGCATTGCGGTGAGCCTCGGCAATGGCTTCAACACGGTCGACAATTCCGGCACGATCCGGGCCGGACTCGGCTTCAAGGCAATCATCGGCGGCGCCGATATCGATGCCATCGTCAATACCGGCTCGATCTTCGGCGGCATTAGTCTGGGCGACGGCGAGAACACGCTCGAAAATGCCGGACTGATCCGCACCGGCGACGGCACCACCGCCATTCTCGGCGGCATCGATCGCGACGTCATCTCCAATACCGGCGCGATCTACGGCGGCATCGACCTCGGCGACGGCGACGACAATTTCAGCTCGCGCTATGGCAGCGTCGCCGGAACCATTTTCGGCGGCGCCGGCAACGACGCCATCGTCGGCTCGGCCGGCAATGACGACATCGACGGCGGCACAAACATCGACCTGATGGCCGGCGGCAAGGGCGACGACATGTATCGCGTCGATGACCTCGGGGACGGCGTCTACGAAACGGACGGCGAGGGTCGCGACGAGATCACGACGGAGGTCAGCTATCGCCTCGACGAAGACAGTTCGATCGAGGGACTGATCTATAGCGGCAGCATCGGCGTCGAGTTGACCGGCAATCGGTTCGCAC
>JBKJTB010000261.1:0-6113 GCA_046594305.1 Devosia sp.
GAGGCTGGTTTTGAGCGCTTCCGCATCAAAACTCGCGAGCCGCATCGGGCGGTCGGCGATCACGGTGGCGGTGGCCACGTTGCCCGACACAAACCCCATCTCGCCGACAAAATCGCCGCGCGAGCAGATGGCGACGAGCACGCCGCCCTTCTCGATCCGCGCCGCGCCGTCGGTGACGAACAGCAGATCGGTCACCGTCTGCCCCTCTTCCAGCAGCACCGTGCCCTCCTCCACAATACGCCACCGGGCCAGTCGCACCAGCCGGCGGACGGCGCGGCCGGACAGCCCGAACATGATCGTCGATGCCAGCAGCGCCTCGTCCTCGTTGGAATGCGTATGCCGCTTGTCCCACCAGATCAGCAGCAACTGGCCGACATTGATCAGCACCAGCGCCGTTTCCCAGGCGACGGTCACGGGGTCGTAGAGGATCGCCGCCCGGATGAAGATGCGGGACACCCCGGCGACGATGGCGATGGCGCGCAGCCAGACGATGTCGCGCATCAGCATCGACAGGACCAGCAGCGCATAAGGCCAGTGCGCCCAGGCGAAGTGCGGGCTCCAGAGGTCGGCGAGGAAGGGGAAGGTGACGAGCAGTTGCCCGAAGAGGTGAGGTAAGTCCATGCGCCCGCTACTAAACTGCAAGCGGTGATAATGCGGACATAACAACCGCCCGGTCAATCTATGTCGGCGACCGGCTCGCCGGCGGAGTGTCAGGCGGCCGCCCAGTTTCGGACGGCCGCGTCCCGATGCCGACCGTCAAGCCGCAGGCTTGCACCCGCTCCGGAGGAATGAAATGGATTACATCGGCGCGAAAAACAGCGGCTGGGCCAGAGCGCAAACAGCCCGCCGCGCCGAGGGAGGACCAATGACCGATACCCGCCTCGCCGGTGCCGATTTCGTTCGCGCCGCCGCCTGTCTGATGGTGGTCGCCCATCACGTGGCGCAACGCGTCGCACCGCAGGCCCTGCCGCCTGAGCAGGTCGGCCTCGACTTCGCATTCACCATGGGGGCCTTCGGCGTCGCGGCGTTCTTCGTGCTCTCGGGCTATCTGCTCGCCCGCCCGTTCTGGCTGGCCCTCGATACCAGCCAGCCGATGCCATCGCTGCGCACCTACACCGTCCGGCGCGCCGCCCGCATCCTGCCCGGGCTCTGGCTCGCGCTCACCGTCACGTTCCTGTTGAGTTTTACGGTGCTGAAATTCCCGTTCGACGGCATCCTGGTGCTGCGTTACCTCGCCGGCATGTTCATGGTCTCGGGCTTCAGCTGGCTCACCTGGTTCCCGGTCGAGTTCAACGGCCCGCTCTGGTCGATCGGCGCCGAACTCATCTCCTACGCCGCACTGCCGATCTGCCTCGCGCTGCTGTTCCGCCTGCCCTTCCGCGGCTGGTGGGCCCGGCTCGCCTGGCTCGTCATCATCGCGGCCGTGGTCGGCCTGCAATTGCTCGCCCTGCGCTATTTGCAGCCCGACGACTACCAGCGCGGCTGGGAGTTCGGCACGGTCGGCGGCGCAAAATTCTGGTGGCCCAACTATAGCCCGTTCGGCTTTTACGCGATCTTCGCCACCGGTGCGCTCGCCGCCGGCGTGCAGGTGAAATTCGCACGCCTCCGGTCCGGCTGGTTCGATCTGCTGGCGCTGGCCGGCCTCGCGGTCGCCATCGGCACGCTGGTATTCTTCTACCCGGTGGCCGACGCCTTCGGCCTCGGCGGCGTCCCCTACGGCTTCCCGTGGTTCCCGCTCGGCATCGGGCTGATCCTGATCGCCATGCCTTCGTCGGCCCTGCTCCACAAGGTCACCGAGATCGCGCCCATCGCCTACATCGCGCGCGTCTCGTTCGGCGTCTACGTCTGGCACTTCTTCCTGATGGAGATCGTGCGCGTCCTCTGGCAGCCGCGCTACGTCTATTGGGGCATGACCAATGTCGGCGCCTGGGCGTGGATCAGCCTCGCCATCGTGGTGCTGAGCTTCTTTATCGCGACGCTGTCCTACGCGCTGCTCGAAGAGCCGATCATCCGCTGGGCCCGCGGTCTTGAGCGCCGGCCCACGCCCAATGCCCCGACCCTCTCACCCGCCGCAGGCTGACCATGCCCACACTTGGAACTCCGTTCTGGATCAATGAGCCGCCCGCGCATCGCGACACTGGCAAGCTGCTCACCGTTACCACCGGCAAGGAGACCGACTGGTGGAACAACACATTCTACGGCTTCAAGCATCTGAGCGGGCATCTGCGGGCGACGCCGGTCACGGGCGATTTCTCGCTCACCGTCGCCTTCTCCGCCCCCTATGCCACGCTCTACGACCAGGCCGGCGCGATGCTCCGCGTCGATGACAACACCTGGCTCAAATGCGGCGTCGAGTTCACCGATGGGCGCAAGAACTTTTCGGTCGTCGTCACGCGCGACGACCAGTCGGACTGGTCGGTGATGCCGCTCGACGGCGCCGCCGGTGCACCCGTCACGCTGCGCCTCACCCGCCACGCCGAAGCGTTGCGCGTTGAAGTCGAGAGCGACGGCAAATTCCGCCTCGTGCGCCTCGCCTTCCTCAAGATGCCTGCGACGGTCGAAGCCGGCCCGATGTGCTGCTCACCGATCGGCGAAGGCCTGCCGGTGACGTTCCACAGCGTGTCGTTCGGCGAGCCGATCGATCGCGAGTTGCACGACTAGTTGAGGATCGCGATCGACAGGTTGAGCGCCGACGCAAACGCCACCCACGCCGCATAGGGCACAAAGAGCAGCGCCGACACGCGGTCGCGTTTCCAGTTTATCGCGATGAATGCGACGATCAGCGCGAGGATCGTGATGATGATCGCGAACGCCGGCCACAATTGGTGCAGCGTGAACCAGGTCGGCGACCAGGCCCAGTTGAGCACCATCTGCCCGGCCCAGACGAACATCGCCGGGCTCGACGCATCGCGCAGATAGGTCCGCGCCCCGGCGATGCCGATCGTCACATAGAGCGTGAACCAGACCGGCGCGAAGATCCAGTTGGGCGGATTGAACGGCGGCTTGGCAAGCCCGCTGTACCAGCCGTCTGGCACGTTGTTGACGCCAATGACCGCGCCCACCGTGACGACGACGGCGATGAAAACAAGCGTGACGATAAGTGTCCGCGGGCTCCGATGGTCTCGTGCGATGCTGTCCATGGCGTCAGCAACGAAGAAGTATCGCCTCGGGTTTCACGACGTCCGCTTCATAATCGACAGGAAGAACCCGTCGGTTCCAGTCTTGAGCGGTGTCAGCAGGACGCCGTCCTTGCCCAGATGCACCCGATCCTTCGCGCCCAGCGCATCGATGGCCGGCCCGAGATCGATCGCCGCGAACTCCGGATGCGCGGCGCGGAACGCCGCAATCTGGCCGCCATTCTCGTCATGCAGCACCGAGCAGGTGATGTACGCCAGCGTGCCGCCGGGCTTCACGAACCGCGCGCCCTCTTCGAGGATCGCTGCCTGCTCGCCGACCCGTAGCGCCACCTGCTCGGCCGTGAGCTTCCACTTCGCGTGCGGCTGCCGCCGCCAGGTGCCCGACCCGGTACACGGTGCATCGAGCACCACGCGGTCCATCTTGCCGACGAGATCGTCGAGCGCTCCTGCCCCGGGCGCCCGGACCTGCACGTTGCGCGCGCCATTCCGCTTCAGCCGGTCGTAGATCGGCGCCAGCCGGTGGCGGTCGCTGTCATAGGCGAAAATCTGGCCTGTGTTGTCCATCGCCGCGGCCATCGCCAGCGACTTGCCGCCGGCCCCGGCGCAGAGGTCGAGCACCTGCTCGCCGGGTTTCGCGCCCGCCAGCAGCGCCACGATCTGGCTGCCCTGGTCCTGCACCTCGAACCAGCCCTTGAGATAACCCTCGTCGGCCTGCACATTCGGCGTCCGGCTGTCCCGCTCGCCCGACGCGACGCGCACGCCCACCGGCGAAATCTCCGCCGCCACCGCGTCGACGCGCTCCAGCGATTTCAGCACCCGCGCGCGGTCCGCCTTCAGCGTGTTGACCCTGAGGTCGAGCGCCGGCCGTCCCGCCATCGCCCGCCCCTCGTCGCGCCAGAACGCGCCGAGCGCCTCCTTCAGCGACGGCACGGCCCATTCGGGCAAGTCGGCGCGCACATGCTCGGGCGCATCCTCCAGCGGGTCGGCCGCGCTCAGCCGGCGAACCTCGTCGGCGCTCAGCACTTCGGGGGCATGCGTATCGGCCGAGAACAGATCGTTGAGTTCTTCCGGCGTCGTGCCCCAATCGAGGGCCGCCACCGCCAGCACCAGCGCGCGCGGCGTATCGCTACCCATCGCATAGGCGTGGCTCGCGCGCTTGCGCAGGGCGTCATAGACGATGTTGCCGATCGCCGCGCGGTCGCCCGCGCCCGCGAAGCGATTGTTGAGGCCCCACGCCTTCAGCGCCTCGGCGACGGGCCGATGCCGGGTCTCGACGTCGGCGAGCACTTCGATAGCAGCGGACAGTCGGCCGGGAAGTTTCATACGCGGTTCCAGATGGCAATGAAGAAGACCCTGGCGATCAGTTCCAGCCAGAACAAGATCAAGAGGCCCAGGCCGATCGTATAGGTCGCAAAGCGCGACGGCACATGATTGCGCCAGGCGAATATCGCCGCATGGACGATCCGGCTGGCGACGAACAGTCCCGCCACCACCGCCTCGATCCAGATCGAGCCCAGAAACAGCGAGATGCCGCACGCCACGTAGAACAGCACGGGCAGCTGGAACTGGTTGTCGAACGTATTCGACACCCGCTTTTCGTGCTCCGGCCAGGGCTCGCGCGACAGCGCGATATCCCCCATGCGCATCCGGCCGGACGCCACCATCGGCACGCGAATGCTGCCCATGATCAGCACCAGCACCAGCGCGATCGCGCCCTGCGTCAGCATCGCGCCGACGACCCAGAGCGAAAACGGCGTCATCACACCCCGCCGCGATAGTTCGGCGGCTCGCGCGTAATGGTCACGTCGTGCACATGGCTCTCTTGCAGCGCCGCGCCCGAGATTTTGACGAACGTCGCGTTCTCGCGAAAATCCTCGAGCGTGTGCGCGCCGGTATAGCCCATCGCCGCGCGCAGCCCGCCCGCCAGCTGATGCAGCACATTGCCCGCCGGGCCCTTGTACGGCACCTGCCCCTCGATGCCCTCGGGCACAAGCTTGTACTGATCCCGCACTTCCTGCTGGAAGTAGCGGTCGGCCGAACCGCGCGCCATGGCGCCCACCGAGCCCATGCCGCGATAGGCTTTGTAGCTGCGGCCCTGGTAGAGATAGACCTCGCCCGGGCTCTCGTCGGTGCCCGCCAGCAGCGAGCCGATCATCGCGCAGCTCGCACCGCCGGCCAGAGCCTTCGCCAGATCGCCCGAAAATTTGATGCCGCCATCGGCGATCACTGGAACGCCGCTCTTGTCGGCCTCCTCGGCGCACGCCATCACCGCGGCCAGTTGCGGCACACCGACGCCGGCGACGATGCGCGTCGTGCAGATCGAGCCAGGCCCGATACCGACCTTGATCGAGTCCGCGCCGGCATCGATCAGCGCCTTCACCGCCTCCGCCGTCGCGACATTCCCCGCCACGATCCGCGTCGAATTGCTCTCGCGCTTCACCCGCTCCACCGCCTCGGCAACGCGCACCGAATGCCCGTGCGCCGTATCGATCACCAAGAGATCGACGCCCGCATCGATCAGCGCCATCGAGCGCTCATAGCCCTTGTCGCCCACGGTCGAGGCCGCCGCGACCCGCAGGCGGCCCTGCGCATCTTTAACGGCCATCGGGTTGAGCTGCGCCTTCTCGATATCCTTGACCGTCACCAGCCCGACGAGATTGCCCGCAGTGTCCACCACCAGCAGCTTTTCGATGCGGTGGCGATGCAGCAGCGACTTTGCCTCGTCCTTGCCGACGCCGTCGCGCACGGTGATGAGGTTCTCGTGCGTCATCAGCTCGGCGATCTTCTGCCGCTCATTGGTGGCAAAGCGCACGTCGCGATTGGTGAGGATGCCGACGAGCCGGCCCGTAACTCGGCCGCCTGCACCGCCATTGGCGACCACCGGAATGCCGGAAATATTGTTGGCCCGCATCAGCGCCAGCGCATCGGCCAGCGTTGCGTCCGGCCCGATGGTGATGGGGTTCACCACCATGCCGC
>JBKJTB010000267.1:0-7123 GCA_046594305.1 Devosia sp.
GATGATGGCGATGATCCGCCTCAACGTGCCGTCGATCTTCATCTATGGCGGCTCGATCCTGCCGGGCCGCTTCCGCGGCCGCGACGTGGTCGTGCAGGATCTGTTCGAGGCCGTCGGTCTTCACTCCGTCGGCAAGATGGACGACGAGACCCTCGACGAACTCGAGCGCGTCGCCTGTCCCACCGCCGGATCGTGCGGCGGCCAGTACACCGCCAACACCATGGCCATGGTGGCCGAAGCCATCGGCCTCGCGCTGCCCTATAGCTGCGGCGCCCCGGCGCCCTACGAAATCCGCGATGCCCTCTGCGCCGCCGCCGGCGAGCAGGTGATGGAACTGCTCAAGGTGCAGCTCCGTCCGCGCGACATTGTCACCCGCAAGGCGTTCGAGAATGCCGCGATGACCGTGGCCGCCACCGGCGGCTCGACCAATGCGGCGCTGCATCTGCCGGCCATGGCCCATGAGGCCGGCATCGAGTTCGACTTGTTCGACGTCGGCGAGATCTTCCGCAAAACCCCGTACATCGGCGACCTGAAGCCGGGTGGCAAATACGTCGCCAAGGACCTCTTCGAGGCCGGCGGTATCCCGCTGGTGATGAAGGCGCTGCTCGACGGCGGCTACCTCCACGGCGACTGCATGACGGTCACCGGCAAGACCATCGCCGAGAACCTCGCCAAGGTGAAGTGGAACGACGAGCAGGACGTGATCCGCACCACCTCCAACCCGATCTCCCCGACTGGCGGCGTGATCGCGCTGCGCGGCAACCTCGCGCCCGACGGCGCCATCGTCAAAGTCGCCGGCATGAAGAACCAGCGCTTCGTCGGTCCGGCCCGCGTCTTCGACAACGAGGAAGCCTGCTTCGAGGTCGTCAACAAGCGCACCTACAAGGAAGGCGACATCCTCGTCATCCGCTACGAGGGCCCCAAGGGCGGCCCCGGCATGCGCGAGATGCTGTCGACCACCGCCGCGCTCTACGGCCAGGGCATGGGCGACAAGGTGGCGCTCATCACCGATGGCCGTTTCTCCGGCGCCACTCGCGGCTTCTGCGTCGGCCATGTCGGCCCCGAAGCAGCGATCGGCGGCCCGATCGCCCACGTCAGGGACGGCGACATCATCACGCTCGACGCGGTGACCGGCGAGATTTCGATCGACGTCACCGAAGAAGAATTCGCCCAGCGCAAGAAGAGCTGGGCACCGCGCGAGACCGAATACGGCTCGGGCGCCATCTGGAAGTATGCCCAGCTCGTGGGGCCGGCGCGTTACGGCGCGCTGACCAACCCCGGCGCCAAGGGCGAAAAGGAGCAGTATGCGGATATTTAGAGCGGGGGCTCTAACCGTTTTGATGCTGGGTTCGGCGCTTGTCGGTGCCGCATCCGTCTACGCGCAGTCGGCGGTCGACGCAGCGCAGGCCATGGCGAGCGCCTTGGACGGCGCCGGTGGCGGCATCTCGATGACCGACCAGATCGCGGCACTCGAAGCCGCCGCGGCGGCCGGCGATCCGATGGCGCAGTGGCAACTGGGCCTGATGTACGAAAGCGGCGAGGGCGTCGTGCAGGACAAGGCGAAAGCCTTCGGCTATTTCGCCCAGATCGCCGACCAGCATGCCGACACCGCCCCCAAGGGGATCGAGGCCGACATCGTCGCCCATTCCTTCGTCAAGATGGGCGAGTACTATAAGAGCGGCGTTCCAGAAGCCGGCATCGCGCAGGACGACGACTACGCCACGAAGCTGATCCTCCACGCGGCGAGCTATTTCGGCGACGCCGACGCACAGTACAAGGTCGGCGAACTCTACCTCGACGAGGCCGAACTCGGTGACAACCCGATCCAGAGCGCCCGCTGGCTGTCGCTTGCCGCTCGCAAAGGCCATGCCGGCGCCCAGGCCAAGCTCGGTGACATGCTGTTCAACGGCAACGGCACGCTGGAAGCCAACCCGGTCGAGGGCCTGATGTGGCTCACCGTCGCCAGCCGCCGCGCCCTCGGCACCACCGACGCCGGCTGGATCGACGATCTGCTCAACGCCGCCATGTCGATCGCCACCCCCGACCAGCGCAAAAAGGCCGTCGAAATGGCCGACTCGCTGGGCACCGAGTTCGGCGGGCTTTAGCGCAGAAGCATTCGTGCTATGGTTCGACCATGGCCGAGGACAAGAACGTCACCCCGCAGAATGATCGCTGGACTATCGGCTTTGCGCGGCTACGACTTCGCGAGGTTTCGCGGCGCGCGCGAGACGATGGACCTCAGTTCATCACCGTTCGTGGTGAAGACGCTGCTGTGATCGTTTCCGAGCAGGAGTATCGACGTCTGAAGGACGCTTATTCGAAGCGCTAGAACAGAAAGGTGCCTTCGACCGGCACGTGGTCGCTGGGCTTGTCCCAGCCGCGCACTTCCATGTGCACGAACACGTCCTGCAGGCGGTCGGCGGCTTGCGGCGACAGCAGCAGATGGTCGATGCGGATGCCGTCCTTGCGTTCCCAGCCAAAGGTCTTGAAGTCCCAGAACGTGTAGTTCGGCTCGTCGCTTACGGCGCGCTGCGCGTCGACCAGGCCCATGTTGAGCAGCGCCCGCCAGCGCTCGGCGCTCTCCGGCCGGAAGGCCGCGTCGCCGACCCATTTCTCCGGAAAAGTCGCGTCGATCGCCGCGGGGATGATGTTGAAATCGCCCAGCAGCACGAACGGCTCCTCCATCGCGAGGCGGCCCTCGACGAAGGTGATCAGCCGGTCCATCCAGCCGAGCTTGTAGGTGAATTTGTCGGTCTTCACGGGGTTGCCGTTGGGCAGGTAGATGCAGCACACGCGGAAGGCGCCGCTCTCGGTCGAGAACACGCCCTCGATCAGCCGCGACTGCTCGTCGCTATCGTCGCCGGGCAGGCCGCGCGTCACTTCGTCGAAGCGGTTCTTCGACAGGATTGCAACGCCGTTCCAGCTCTTCTGGCCGAATGTCTCGACATTGTAGCCCATCGCCTCGATCTCCATCCGGGGGAAATCCTCGTCGACGGATTTGATCTCCTGCAGGCAGACGATGTCCGGCTTGACCTCTTCAAGCCATTTCAGCATCGCGCCCATGCGGGCCTTGACGCCGTTGATATTCCAGGTGGCGATACGCATGTCGAATCCTACCATCAGCCGTCGTCTCGAGCGAGCCTCTTAAGAGAAGAGTTCGCCGCGGACGGGCGAGTTCAGCCGAACACGGCATCCCGCATTTCATCGCGGAACGGTCCGTTGCAGCCTTCTTTCATGGTGTTGGTGTAGACGACCAGATGCGTCCCCGTCGCCGGGTCGATGATCCAGTTGTTGCCCCAGACGCCGCCCCACTGGACCAGCGCCGCTTTCGGCCAACCGGAGGCCAAGGGATCGGTGACGACCGCACCCATATAGCTGAAGCGCTGCCCCGGCCGGTCCATCGCGACATCGGCCTGCCGTGTGAACGCCATCTGCCGCGTTTCCGGCTTGAGGAAGTCCGTCCGCACCGCCTCGAGCAGCGTCATGAAGTCGCCTGCCGTGCCCGCCATGCCCGAGCCGCCCGACTGCGGGGCTGTGGGCTGGAAGATGCGCTTTGGCGAGAAATAGTCGAGCCCGCCACTGTCGTTGGGGATCCCCTGGGGCTCCGCCATGCGGATCGGCTCGGGTTTCCCGTCGGCATAGGGCACGGCCAGCCGCGCGCGATCGGTGACGTTGAAGCGCGTATCTTTCATCGCCAGCGGACCCGTCGTGTGCAGCGCCACCACCTCGCCCAGCCGCGCGCCGCCACCGACCACCTCGAGCACACCGCCGAGCACGTCGATGTTCATGCCGTAGTTCCACTTGGAACCGGGCAGGAAGGAAAGCGGATGCCGCGCAAAGCGTTGGAGGTTTTCCTGCAGCGGAATGAGATCGCGCGGATCGGAGCCGGAGGAGACATCGTCGGGCCGGTCATAAGTGATGCCGGACGTGTGCGTCAGCAAATGCCGGATCAGAATGTCCGGTGTCGAGCCGTCCGGAGCCTTCGGTGTGAAATAGGGCAGATAGTCGGCCACCTTGTCGTCGAGGCCGAGCAGCCCCTTGTCGATCATCCTGAGCGTCGTGATCGCGACGATGGGTTTCGTCACCGAGGCGAGCCGGAAGATGGTGTTCTCGGCGACCGGTGTGCCGGCCTCGCGGTCTGCCATGCCTGCGGCTCGCGCGTAAACCCGCTTGCCATCTTCATTGACGAGCACGACGCAGCCCACGATGCGGCTGCCCAGCGCGGCATCGATCACCGCGTCGACGTGATCACTCAGACCCATTGCTTCCCCCCATTTTTCGGCGAAGGCTAGGGCCGCGATGCCGGATTATCAATGCGCCCGCCGGCGCCTCGTCTCAAACCCTAGACTGCGACGGAGAAACTGGTCCCGCAGCCACAGCCGGCCACCGCGTTAGGGTTCTTGATCTGGAAACTCTGGCCGATCAGGTCGTCGACATAGTCGATCTCGGCTCCACCGAGGAACTCGAGGCTGAGCGAGTCGATCAGCACCGTCGCGCTGTCCTTGCTGAGGACGAGGTCGTCCGCAGTCGGGATTTCCTGCACGATCTTGTATTCGTACTGGAACCCCGAGCAGCCGCCGCCGGCCACCGCAATGCGCAGCACCGTGCCTTCGGGTTGCTTGGCCAGAACGCGGCCGATCTTTTTCGCGGCGCGGTCCGTGAGGATGACGGGATTTGGTGCTAGAGCGGCTTCGGTCATGACCTTAGTGTAATATCGTTGATTGCCGATGGAAAGGGTTCAATGAGCGAGCAGGCCAGCTATGCCTCCGATCCCGCGCAAAGCCGCGGCCGGCTGTACGCAACGTCGGAGAGCCCGACACGCTCCGAATTCCAGCGCGATCGCGACCGTATCATCCATTCGGCCGCCTTCCGGCGCCTGCAATACAAGACCCAGGTCTTCCTCCACCACGAAGGCCAGCATTTCCGCACGCGGCTGACGCACACGCTGGAAGTCAGCCAGATGGCGCGCTCCATCGCCCGTGCGCTGCGGCTGAACGAGGATCTGGCGGAAGCCGTCGCCCTCGCGCACGACCTTGGCCACACGCCGTTCGGCCATGCCGGTGAGCGCGTGCTGCACGAGAAGATGGCCGGCTATGGCGGCTTCGATCACAACATGCAGGCGATCCGCGTCGTCACCCAGCTCGAGAGCCGCTACGCCACCCATGACGGCCTCAACCTGACGTGGGAGGCGCTGGAGGGCATCCTCAAGCACAATGGTCCGTTGATCGACGAGGACGACCGCCCGGTCGGCCGCTATGTCGAAACCTGGCTGCCCTTCGGCGTCAACGATATCCCCGCCAGCGCCGATCTGATGCTCGCCTCCTACGCCAGCCTCGAGGCCCAGTCCGCGGCGATCGCCGACGACATCGCCTACAACGCCCACGACATCGACGACGCGCTGCGCGCCAAACTCATCGGCTTCGACGACCTGGCCGATGTCCCGCTGGTCGGCCCCATCGTCCGCGAAGTCCTCGCCGCTTTCCCCGACATCGAGCGCAGCCGCCAGGCGCATGAGGTCCAGCGCCGCCTGATTACCCGCGCCATCGAGGACGTCATAGCGACCTCCGAGTTCGAGATATCAGGCGTGGCCCCACGCTCCGCCGACGACGTCCGCCACGCCGGCCGCACGCTCATCCACTTGTCCGACGAAACGGCCGAGGCTGAGCGTGGGCTCAAGCGGTTCATGTTCGAGAACGTCTATCGCTCCGAAACCGTGATGGCCCCGGTCCGGCGCAGCCAGCACCTCGTCGCCGACCTCTTCGACCGCTATTTGGCGACCTCCGACATGCCCGGCCGCTGGGGCGAGGCGGCTCGCGCAGCCGATACCGACGCCGCCCGTGCTCGTGTCGTCGCCGACTTCATCGCCGGCATGACCGATCCTTATGCCGAAGCCGAGCACGCCCGCCTGTTTGACGGCAAAGGGCCGGTGGAGTAGGGGGCTCGCACCCTACCACGGAACGATCATGGACATTTTCGCCGATTTCGCCGCACGGGTCGCGGCCGCGCTCAAGACACTCTACCCCGAGGCGTCCGCTGAGCTGATCGCGCGAGCCGTGGTGGAGCCGCCGCGCGACGCTGGGCATGGCGATCTGTCGTCCAACGCCGCGATGGTCATCGCCAAGCCCTTGGGCAAGAACCCGCGCGATGTCGCCGCGGCGCTGGCCGAGCATTTCACATCCGATCCCGACGTCGCCTCGGTCGAGGTCGCCGGTCCCGGCTTCCTCAATTTTCGGCTAAATGAGCCGGTCTGGCACCGGGTGCTGCAGTCCGTCGACACCCTCGGCGAAGGCTTCGGCAAGTTCGACCTCGGCAAGGGCGAGAAGATCAACGTCGAGTACGTCTCGGCCAACCCGACCGGTCCCATGCATGTGGGCCACACAAGGGGCGCCGTGTTCGGCGACGCGCTGGCATCGCTGCTCGCCTATGTCGGCTACGACGTCACCCGGGAATATTACATCAACGACGCCGGTGGGCAGGTCGACGTCCTCGCCCAGTCCGCCTTCCTGCGCTACCGCGAGGCGCTCGGCGAGGTCATCCAGATCCCCAAGGGGCTCTATCCCGGCGACTATCTGAAGCCGGTCGGCGAGGCGCTTGCGGCGCAATTCGCCGGCACGCTGCGGTGGAAGCCGGAAGCGGAGTGGCTCCCGGTCGTCAAGGATTTCGTCCTCGACGCAATGATGGAGCTCATCCGCTCGGACCTCGCCGGCCTCAGGGTCAAGCACGACGTGTTCTTCTCCGAGCGGACGCTGCACGGGCAGGGCGGCGACATCGATCTGACGCTCGACTGGCTGCGGGAGCAGGGCCTCGTCTATCAGGGCAAACTCGATCCGCCGAAGGGGCAGGTCGACGACGATTGGGAGGAGCGCGAGCAGACGCTGTTCCGGGCCAAGGACTTTGGCGACGACACCGATCGTGCCCTCATCAAATCCGACGGCAGCTTCACCTATTTCGCCGCCGACATCGCCTACCACCGCAACAAATACCTGCGCGGCTTCAAGCGGATGATCAATGTGCTGGGCGCCGACCATTCGGGTTACGTCAAGCGGCTGAAGGCGGCGGTGAAGGCCGTCTCGGGCGGCGAAGCCGACATGGACGTCAAGATCATGCAGTTGCAACTGCATGA
>JBKJTB010000329.1:0-6591 GCA_046594305.1 Devosia sp.
TGGCGTATCCCTCCCATCGGGGAGGGGGGACCGGCGAAGCCGGTGGGTGGGGGCTTGTGGCCGCTACCCCCGCGACCGCTCAATCGCATCCCTGAGCAACTTCCACATCGGCGACCCTACCACCCCCAACTTGCGCACCACCGACATGTGGTCCTCGTCATGCAGCGTCACGCGCTCATGGCTCGCACCGTGCCGCTCGAGCACATACGCAAAATCCTGCGCCTGCTGGTGGAACGGCGCCGTCTCGTCGTGGCCGACGACGATCTCGTAGTGCGTCGAGGGCGAGGGCACCGCTTCGATCGGTGACCAGTGCGCGACCTCTTCCGCTGTCAAATGCAACTCGGGCTGCAGATAGCTCGTGGTGATCGGACGCAGATCGTAGATGCCACTGATCGGGATCACGGCGCGGACGGGTGTCACGGGCAGCGCTTTCTCGTGCGGGCTGCGCGAGGCAAGATAGGTGACCAGATGCCCGCCTGCTGAATGCCCGCTGGCCGAGAGTTTCGCTCCATCGCCGCCGAAGCCTGTGGCGTTCGCCGCGAGCCACGCGGTCGCTTCGCGGCTCTCGCGCACGAGGTTGGCCATCCGCGCGCCGGGCATCAGCGTGTATTCGACGATCGCGCAGATGGCGCCCGCTGCGGTCACCCCGTCGGCGACGAAGGCATAATCCTCCCGTACCTGAGCGCGCCAATAGCCGCCATGGATGAACATGTGGATCGGCAGTCCGGTCGCCGCGCCCGGCGGAAAGAACAGATCGAGCCGCTGCCGGGGCGCGTCGCCATACGGGACATCGAGCTGGCTGCGCAGCGTCCGCCGCGTGGCGTTGCTCGACGTTTTGTAGTCCGCAAACTGCGCCTCGAAGTCCGGCACGATGTGGCTGATCTGGAACAGGTCTTGGTCAGCCATCGGCGTCTCCGGTTGTAAGATAGCGCATGAGGCTCAGCGCCGTGCGAGTCAGCCGCACCTGCGCGTCCTCGCGTTCGGCACGCGTCGCGTTGGGGCGCAGCCGCAGCGTGAGCTTCGCCCTCTCGCCAACCGCCGCTTCGAGCAAGGGTCCTTCGCGCTCACCCCAGCGTGCGGCCAGAGTGAGCATGACGGTACCATCGGCCGCAAGCAGGCGTGCCGTCGCATGCGTCTCGTCGCGCAACTGGGTCAGCAGCGCCTCCGCCGGGCCATGCAGTCCGGCGAGGCCGTGCTCGGCAAGCGCCAGCCGCACCAGCGCCGGACCGGGCAGCAGCGTGCCGTTGAGGTCGCGCTGCAGGAGCCCCGCATCCTCCATCCGACGCGTCACGTCGAACACCGTCGAGCGCGCAAAACCTTGCTCGGTCGCGAATCCTGCGGCGGTGATCACGTCGCCGCTGCTCAAGTGGCTGATGAGGCGTGCCAGCATGCCGACGCCGGTTGTCGCGACGACGCTCATTGCGGTTCGTCCACGAGCTTGCCCGCCGACCGGTTGTAGCGGTTGCCGGGATAGTGGATGCGGAACGAGCGCGGATTGTAGGCAGGGCCGAGTCCGGTCGAGAGAATGAGATCGTCGGGCAGATCCCAGCGCACATGGTCTTCGGCCAGCACATCGGCGCGCACCGAGCGCGTCGAGTGCCCCTTGGTGATGATCACCTCGCTCGGCATGTCGACATCGCGCGGCACCCAGTTCCCGCACATGGCGGCATAGAGCACTTCGACGGCTTTGGTGCCCATCGCCGGCGGATAGTCGATCGCCGCCAGTTTCACCCGGTTGCGGATTGCGAGCTTGTACGCAAGGTTCTGGTCGCCGCCGGTGTGCGGCGGGATCTCGCCCGGCTTCTTGCCGGCCGTGACGAACGTCTTGAGCGAGCCGAGGCCCTGCTGGCCGCTGTCGCACCAGACGCCCGAGATGCCGTCGCCCCAGCGGGCGAGCGCGTCCTCGATGATGCCGCGCGTCACTTCCGGATGCCAGAAGGTCCAGCGCACGCCCAGATTGCGGATGCCTGGAAAACTCCGGAACATCGTTTCAGCCGCTGCCAGTCGCCGCTGCGCCGGCTCGGCCTCGGGGTGCCCGGGCAGCATCAGTACGTTGCCCTCGCCCTTCAGCGTCTCCGCCAGCCACAGCGCCGTCGTGCTGCCGATGACGAAGTCGCTGGTGGTGACGAAGCTCGTATGCGGCACGCCCGGCGATACGCCGCGATCGACCAGCACCACCGGCAGTCCGCCGCGATAGGCCTCCGCCACCGCCGCATCGACGTCGGGCGAGGACACAGCGCTGACGAGCAGGCCATCGATGCCCGATTTCGCCAGCGCCGCGATGTCCTCGGCCTGCCGCGCCGCATCGTAATTGGCGGTGCGGATGTCGACGCGCTCCACCCGATTGCCCAGCGCCGACGTCCCATGCTCGACCGCGTGCATCAGCGCGACGCGCCACGGGTTGTCGAGCGAAGCATTGGCAAACCCGATGCGGAAGCGCTTGTTGCCGCGCCGAACGCTCGGACGGCTGAGCGCGATCGGCCCGCGGGCGGAGTCGGCGACGCCGTGCGGCGCCCGCAGGAGAGTGGGCATCCGCTGCTGCCGCGCTTCGTCCTCGCGCGCCACCTGGCCCGCGTGCACGCCGATGATCGCCCGTGCAGCCGGCCCCAGCGTGATGCGTCCGCGGGTCAATTCCAGCACGCCCTCGGCCGCCAGTGTCTTCGCCATGCGGAATAGACTGGCACGCGGCAGCCCGGTCGCCGCGATCAATGCGCCCGTGCGCGCCGATCCGCCACTGGCCGTCAATGCCAGCAGCAGCCCGATCGCCCCGTCGACGCCGTTTCCCCGTTCCTCTCCCATGCCGGAAGGGGACGAAATCGCGACGCGCAAGTCAAGGATTCGTCTCAAATGGCGGACTGGCCGATGAACAACCGGGCTGGACCCGGGCCCCCGCCGGACTATCGTTACGGCAACAATGGCGGCCACCATCCCGGCGAGGGCAGGCCGTACAGGGAGGACATCGTGGGCTCTTATCTCATCAAGAACGTCACAATCTGGGATGGCATCAACGATGCGGCCTATCCCGGCGAAGTGCTGGTCGAGGGCAACAACATCACCGGTGTCGCCAAAGGCGGAGAGCACATCGACACCGCCCGGGCCGCCGAAGTGATCGACGGCAAGGGCCAGTTCCTGATGCCCGGCATGGTCGAGGGCCATTGCCATCTGAGCTTCGTCGGTCCCGCCCGCAACCAGGACCTCGGCGAAATCCCGCCCGAGGAGCATCTGCTGCGCACCATGCGCAACGCCACCTTCCTGCTCGATTGCGGTTTCACCTCCGCCTACTCCGCCGCGTCGGCGAAGCTGCGCATCGATGTTGTCGTTCGCCAGGAGATCGCCGACGGCTTCCTCAAGGGCCCGCGCTATCGCGCCGCCGGCCCCGAGATCACTGTCACCGGCGGGCTCGGCGACGAGCGCAAGCACCACACCAATTTCGAGAGCTTCGGCATGATTGCCGATGGCGTCGACGAAATCAGGAAGGCCGTGCGCCTCTGCTGCCGCGAGGGCGTCGACAATGTGAAGTTCAACGTCTCGGGCGACGACTTCGTCTCCACCGCGCCGGCCGAAATCGTCTCGATCTCCGAGGAGGAGCTGACGGTGGGCGTCGCCACCGCGCACGATTTCGGCAAGCGCGTCGCCTGCCATTCGCGCGCGGCGGAATCGGTCAAGCGCGCCGTCCGCGCCGGCGTCGATTGCATCTATCATTGCGACTTCGCCGATGAGGAAGCGCTCGACATGCTCGAAGCCGCCAAGGACCGCGTCATCGTCGGCCCGGCCTTCGGCCTCGTCCACAATTCGGTCTATGAAGGCCACGTCGTCGGCATGAGCCGCGCGCGCGCCGAAGAGATGAACCTGTTCCGGAAGATCGAGTTCACCATCGCGACCTACCACGAGATGCGCCGGCGCAATATGCGCGTGGTGGTGGGCGGCGACTACGGCTTCACCATCACGCCGATCGGCCAGAACGCGCGCGACATCGGCCACTTCGTCAAGTTCTTCGGCTACAGCCCGGCCGAAGCGCTGCGCTGCGCCACCGGCGTCGGCGCCGACCTGATGGGCCATAAGGGCGAACTCGGCATCATCAAGCATGGCGCGCTGGCGGACCTGCTGCTCGTCGACGGCAATCCGCTCGAAGACCAGGACGTGCTGGTTGGCCCCGCAAAATTCTCGATGATCATGAAAGACGGCGAAATGCACCGCGACCCGCGGCACAAGAAGCCGGCCTATTACATCGATGGGGCGGGGCGGAAGCATTCGTCGGTGCCAACGCAGCGGCAGTGGCTCGCCGCGGCGGAGTAGCACAGCCATTAGCCCCACCCACGGAGTCATTCCCGCGAAAGCGGGAATCTCTGTTGGCTGAAGTCGAGAGGGGCACAGTGTTCGGGCCGGGCGTCGCCCGGCTCTGCCCAATGTGCTAACCCGCACGTCCCGAAAACGGAGTTTCCCGCTTTCGCGGGAATGACTCCGTGGGGTGGAGCGAACACAAGACCCGACTTCCAGCGAGTAAAAGTTCCCGTTTTGTTTACGGCGGTTTTCGTCTAGTCTCGCGCCGTTTTCAGCGAGAGCCTTATGCCCAATTACGTCATCGATCCCCCGTCCCAGTCCGTCGTGCCCGTATCCGGTGACGACGGCGGCTTCTTTCCCGTGCGCCGCATCTTCTGCGTCGGGCGCAACTATGCCGAGCATGCGCGTGAGATGGGGCACGACCCCAGCCGCGACCCGCCATTCTTTTTCACCAAACCCGCCGATGCGCTGGTGATTGCGGGCGACGATGCCCCGTACCCGCCGGCCACGTCGGACCTTCACCACGAGATCGAACTCGTCGTCGCCATCGGCCGCGAGGCGCGGGGGATCGACGCTGCCGCGGCGCTCGACCACGTCTGGGGCTATGCCGCGGGCATCGACCTCACCCGCCGCGATCTGCAGGCCGAAGCCAAGAAGCTGGGGCGGCCGTGGGACATGGCCAAGGGCTTTGACGCCTCGGCGCCCATCGGCGACCTCGCGCCGGCGAGCCGCATCGGCCACCCGAAGGCCGGCCGCCTGGCGCTGACCGTCAACGGCACCGCGCGCCAGCAGGGCGACATCGCCGACATGATCTGGTCGGTACCCGAAGCCATCGCCTATCTCTCGGGTTTGGTCACGCTGATGCCCGGCGATCTGATCTTCACCGGCACGCCCGCCGGCGTCGCCGCCGTCGTTCGCGGCGATCGGCTCGAGGGCACGATCGAAGGCGTCGGCAGCGTTGGAACGACGATCGCCTGATGCCCACCTGGTCGCCCCAGCAGGACGCCGCGCTCCTCGCGGTCAGCGAGTGGATGAAGGACAAGAACGGCCCGCAGGTGTTCCGCCTGTTCGGTTGGGCCGGCACCGGAAAATCCACCCTCGCGCGCTATCTCGCTGAGGGCGTGCGCTCGGTGAAATACGCCGCCTTCACCGGCAAGGCGGCGCTGGTGATGCGCAAGAAGGGGTGTCGCGGCGCCTCGACCATCCATTCGCTGATCTACACGCTGGTGTCGGAGAAGGACGGCGAACCCCGCTTCGCCCTCGACCCCGAAAGCGAAGTGATTACCGCCGATCTGATCGTCATCGACGAAGTGTCGATGGTCGACGAGCCGCTGGCCAAGGACCTGCTCAGCTTCGGCACCAAAGTGCTGGTGCTGGGCGATCCGTTCCAGCTGCCGCCGGTGCAGGGCGCGGGCTATTTCACCGCGCACGAGCCGGATGTGATGCTGACGGAAATCCACCGGCAGGCGGCGGACAATCCGATCATCCGCATGTCGCTCGAAATCCGCGAAGGCGGCTATCTCGAGTATGGCCGCTACGACGACTCGATCGTCATTCCAAAGTCCGACGTCGATCGCGAAGCCGTGGTCACCGCCGACCAGGTGCTGGTCGGCCGCAACAAGACGCGCGTCGATTACAATGACCGCCTGCGCGAGCTGAAGAATTTGCCCAAGCACGAGCCCGTCGCCGGCGATCGCCTGGTGTGCCTCCGCAACAACCCGGTCAAGCGCCTGCTCAACGGCCAGATCTGGACCGCCACCGACGTCAAGAAGCGCTCGGCCAATCGCTACTCGATGGATCTGGCGCCCGACGAGGAGACCACGCACACCGGCAAGAAGGCCAAGGTGCATGTGGTGACGCACGCCGCGTTCTTCTCGGGCGAGGAAGACCAGCTCGGCTGGCCCGAGCGGCGGCGCTTCGACGAATTCACCTTCGGCTACTGCCTCACCGTCCATAAGGCGCAAGGCTCGCAGTGGGACAAGGTGTACCTCTTCGACGAAAGCTTCGTCTTCCGCGACGACCGCCGCCGCTGGCTGTACACCGGCGTGACACGGGCGAGCGAGCAGATCACGGTGGTGGTCTGATCCACCCACTGTCTGCCGCCACCAACTCGATGTCATCCCAGCGAAAGCTGGGACCCAACTCTCCCTCGCACCACCCCCTCAACCGTCATGGCCGGGCGAAGACCCGGCCACCCAGCGGCGAGCTTAGCTAGGTCCCGGGTCAAGCCCGGGGATGACGACTGAGAGTGCGGCGGCTGCGAAGAATTGGGTCCCAGCTCGCTGGGATGACATCGGTGGGGCGGCGGCG
>JBKJTB010000174.1:0-12609 GCA_046594305.1 Devosia sp.
AGTTCCTCGATGGAGCCAAGGAGGCCTTCGAGTTGATCGTGGGAGCCTTCGGCAAGGGGGATCTCGACAGCGTGACGCAATTGCTCACCGAGCAGGTCAGGCTCGATTTTGAGGCCGCCCTCGAGTCCCGCGGGGAGCGCGGCGAGACCGAGGCCCTGATCTTCATCGGTCTTGGCGGATCAGATATCGTCGCCGCCGATCTTGAGGACACCGCCAGCATTGATGTGCGCTTCTCAGCCGACGTTGTTGCGGTGACGCGCGACCGCAACGGCCATATCATCCAGGGACATCCTGATCGCGTCGTTCGCATCGCCGAAATCTGGACGTTCGAGCGCGATACAACGGCCCGCATGCCGCGCTGGCTGCTCGCGGCAACCGACACCGACGAGTGAGAGGCGCCATGCCCGGCGATCGCTTTGCCATCAAGCGCGTCTATCTGCCACCGGACGACGAGACGGATGGCCAGCGGGTGCTCGTCGACCGGCTCTGGCCGCGTGGTGTGTCCAAACATGACGCGGCCATCGACCTGTGGCTCAAGGACGTCGCCCCAAGCGCGGCGTTGCGTAAATGGTTCGGCCACGATCCGGCGCGCTGGGACGAATTTCGCCGGCGCTACCTCGCCGAACTCGAGGCCAATGCCGAGCCGGTCGAGCGACTGCGCGAACTGGCGGCAACGGGTCGCGTCACGCTGCTCTACGGCGCCCATGACGAGGCGCACAATCAGGCCCGCGTCCTGCTCGAGCTGATGAACAAGATGGGTGGGCATTCCAATGGCAAGACTGGGCTCTAATCGCGCCACCGATCTGCTCGGCTGCACCGTCCCGATCGTGCTCGCGGGCATGGGCGGGGTTTCGCGCTCCGAGCTGGTCGCGGCGGTGAGCGCTACCGGCGGCTTCGGCTTTCTCGGCATGGTGCGCGAGCCGGCGGCGCTGATCTGGCGCGAGGTCGAGACGCTGCGCCAGCTCGGGCACAACAATTTCGGCGTCAACATTATTCCGGCGGCGACCGGGCAGGCCCTGCTCGACCGCCAGATCGAGACGCTGATCGAGCTGCACGTTCCAGCGGTTGCGCTGTTCTGGGATCTCGACGCCGCTGTCGTGGCACGCTTCCGCGATGCCGGAATCACTGTGGTCTATCAAGTCGGCTCGGTCGACGAGGCCATTGCCGCCGAGCGGGCGGGGGCGCAACTGATCATCGCTCAGGGTGTGGAGGCCGGCGGGCATGTGCGGGGCACGCGGCCGTTGCGCGACCTGCTGCCGGCGACGGTCGCGGCGGTAGATGTGCCGGTGCTCGGCGCCGGCGGGCTCGCGACCGGCGGCGATCTGCTGACCGCGCTGGCGCTCGGGGCGGAAGGGATCGCGCTCGGCACGGCGCTCATGGCTACTGCCGAATCCTTTGCGCATGACGACCACAAGCGGCGCCTCGTAACCGCTTTGGCGACCGACACGGTGCTCACCGACAGCTTCCACATCAACTGGCCGCCCGGCGCGCCGGTGCGGGTGCTCAAGAGCGACGTGACGGCGGGCCGCCGCGGCAGGTCGCACGCCAATGAGCGGCTGGTCATCGGTGAGGAGGAGGGGAGGCCGATCTATCTGTTCAGCACGGACTCTCCATTGCGAACGATGACCGGCGATTTGGGCGCAATGGCGCTCTATGCGGGGGCGGGGGTCGGCAGCATCCGCGAGATCGTGCCGGCCGGAACGCGCATTCGCGACCTGATGGCCGATGCCGAGCGGCGACTTGCCGCCACCGATATGCCGGAGGTGGCGGTATCCGCCTCGGCGGTCTGCTATGCTGAACAGATCAGCGGCGTGTATATGGGAACGCTCGAGCCGGATGAACTCACCCCGGTGGTGCGCGACGTCGGCGCCGGTCTGCTGCATGCGCTGCGTGCCGCGCTGGCGGGGGCAGCGGCCGGGCGGAGCGATACGCCGCCTTTTGCGGCCGATGCCTATCCGCTCGCAGCCTGGACGCTGACGCTGCGCGCCCAGGCGGGCACAGCCAAGCCGATCGGTCCGCTGGCGCATCCTGCCGATCTGGCCACGCTCGTCCGGCGGATCGGCGATGTCGTGCCTCACATGCCGGAAGGCGTACTGCGCGAAGCGATGATCGCCCTCCGGCGCGTGCTCGAGGAACACTCGACATTGCAGGTGGTGCGGACCTTGCAGTTCAGCCTGACGAGCTGACCTGGAACCCCTGCCGCATCCGGTCGATGAGGCCCGGCTCGACGCGGCTCGAATAGACCATATGTACCGAGTATGAGAATTCGGGTGCGCCCGTCACCCGCCGCAGCGTGCCGGCGGCGAGATAGGGCCGGACCGCGCTGAGGCGAAAATAGCCGGTGCCGCCCACCCGCGTCAGGTAGAGCAGCGCCAGCGGTCCATGTGAGATCGAGACCCCCGGACTGGCGAACTGCGGAAAGGCCGCCTGGTGGCTGGCCTGAAACGACGGCCCCCAATCGACATGGACGTAGTCATCGACCGGTCCCGGCCCGCCGTCGGGGGACGTGGTCACCATGACGAGCTTCTCCTCGGTCATCAGTTCGACGACGATGGTGCCGCCCTGCTGCGGCGGGTCGTAAAGCACGGCCAGATCGAGCGCTCCATTGTGCACCGATTCCAGCAGCCGCGAGGGGGTGTCGACTTCGGCCCGCAACGCAATGTCGGGCGCCTCGCGCTTCATCCACACGAGCCAGTCCGCCAGAATGGGGTTCCACAGGCTGATCTCGGCGCCGGCACTGGCGATGTCGACGCGGCCCAGCGGCAGACCGACCTGTCGCTGGGCGCGATCCCAGACCTGCACCAGGGTCGTGGCGTGGCGCACGAAGCGCTCGCCCGCGGGAGTCAGCCGCGCTCCCGATTTGTTGCGCACGAAAAGCCGCCGCCCCAACTGGTCCTCAAGGGCGTGGACCCGCGCACTGACCGCGGTTTGCGTTACGTTCAAACGCCCTGCAGCAGCAACAAAACTCCCCGTCTCGGCGATCACGAGGAACGTCTTTGCCAGCGCGATATCCATGGGCCTTACATCATTCTTGTTGGGCTTATCGATCAATATCATTCGTTTGACCGCTGAAAACCTGCCTGTCAACTCTGCCCCAAAGTCGCTGCCGCGACGCCGCCACGCTCGCGGGCAAGCGCGATGGCCACCTGCCCTCACATGGAGATCAGCATGAGCATCCTACTTGGCCAGATCGCGCCCGATTTCGAGCAGCAGAGCACCGGGGGGCCGATCCGGTTCCACGACTGGCTCGGCGAGTCGTGGGGCCTGTTCTTCAGCCACCCCAAGAACTTCACGCCGGTCTGCACCACCGAGCTGGGTGAAGTGGCGCGGCTCAAGCCTGAATGGGATAAGCGCAACGTCAAGACGATCGGCCTCAGTGTCGACGTGGTCGACGCGCACAACCGCTGGGCCGACGACATCAAGCAGACGCAGGGCCACGCTCTCAACTTCCCGATGATCGCCGATGCCGATGGCCGCGTCGCAAAACTCTACGACATGATCCATCCCGACACCGACGCGGCGGTAACGGTCCGCTCGGTCTTCGTCATCGACAATCATAAGAAGATCCGGCTCATCCTGACCTATCCGCCCAGCGCCGGCCGCAACTTCCAGGAGGTGCTGCGCGCCATCGACAGCCTGCAGTTGACCGATACGCAGAAGGTATCGACCCCGGTCAATTGGGTGCCCGGCGACCGCGTGGTGATCTCGCCCGCCATCTCCGATGAAGCGGCCAAGGTGAAGTATCCGCAGGGCTTTGAGACCCTGAAGCCTTATCTGCGACTGGTGCGGCTCTGACAGACGATGATCCGGCCGAGACCTCCCAGCCTGCGAGACGACATCACCGACGCTCAGATCGAGCGGCTGGTCCGGGAGTTTTATGTCAGGATCCGCACCGATGCGCGGCTCGGCCCGATCTTTGAGGCGAAGCTGCACGGCCAGTGGGAGCCGCATCTGCTCCGCATGATCGACTTCTGGTCATCGCTGATGTTGACCACTGGCCGCTATTCCGGGAGGCCGCTGCAAAAGCACCTGGTTCTGAAAATGGTCGAGCCCAGCGATTTCGATATCTGGCTTCGGTTGTTCAATGAGTCCGCACTGTCGATCGGCGGAGTGGACTTTGCCGCCACCTTCATGGACAAGGCGAACCGGGTCGCCGGGAGCTTCAAGATGGCGATGTTCGACGAACTCGATCTTGCCTCGCGCCAAGACGAGGGTGTCCGCGCGCCGAAGGTAGAATAGCTTGCCCAAATATCACACGTCGATTTCCAGCGTGCACACACTTGGCCACCGCCGACCATTCGATACTGACATCGGCCCGCGTCGGCCCAAACGAGAGGAAGCGAGATGAAACTCGAAACACTTGCACTGCACCACGGTTACACGTCCGAGGCGACAACCAAGGCGGCGGCGGTTCCGATCTACCAGACCACGTCGTACACTTTCGACAATACGCAGCACGGCGCCGATCTGTTCAATTTGGCGGTCCCCGGCAACATCTATACCCGCATCATGAACCCCACGACCGACGTGCTGGAAAAGCGCGTTGCCGAGATGGAGGGCGGCATTGCCGGCCTCTGCGTCGCGTCGGGCATGGCGGCCATCACCTATTCGATTCAGGCGATCGCGGGCGTCGGCGACAACATCGTTTCGACCAGCCAGCTCTATGGCGGCACCTACAATCTGTTCATGCACTCGTTCCCACGACAGGGCATCGAAGTGCGCATGGCGGCGGGCGACGATTTCGAGGCGCTCGACCGCCTCATCGACGAGAACACCAAGGCGGTGTTCTGCGAGTCGATCGGCAACCCGGCCGGCAATGTTGTGGATATCCAGCGGCTGGCTGAGATCGCCCACAAGCATGGCGTGCCGCTGATCGTCGACAACACGGTAGCGACGCCGTATCTCTGCAAGCCGTTCGAGTTCGGCGCTGACATCGTCGTCCATGCGCTGACCAAATATATCGGCGGACATGGCAATTCGATCGGCGGCATTATCGTCGATTCGGGCAAGTTCGACTGGGTCAAGAACAAGGATCGCTTCAAGGTCCTCAACGAGCCCGATCCGTCCTATCACGGCGTCGTCTATACAGCGGCGCTCGGGCCGGCCGCGTATATCGGGCGCTGCCGCGTTGTGCCGTTGCGCAACACCGGCGCGGCGCTGTCCCCACACAATGCGTTCCTGTTCCTGATGGGACTTGAGACGCTCGGTCTGCGGATGGAACGGCATTGCGAGAATGCCGAGGCCCTGGCGGCCTATCTGAAGAAGCACCCGAAGGTGACCTGGGTGAACTACGCGGCGCTCCCCGACAGCAAGTACAACGCGATTGCCAAGAAGATCACAAAGGGCAAGGCATCAGGGATCATCAGCTTCGGCATCAAGGGCGGTGCTGTGGCGGGCGGGCAATTCATCGACGCGCTGCAGATGATCCTCCGGCTGGTCAATATCGGCGACGCCAAATCGCTGGCTTGCCACCCTGCTTCGACTACCCACCGCCAGCTCAGCCCGGAGGAACTCGTCAGAGCCGGCGTTTCCGAAGACTTGGTCCGCATTTCGGTCGGTATCGAGCACATCGACGACATCATCGCCGATGTGGAACAGGCGTTGGCCAAAGTCGCCTAGCGCGCATCTCGGAGTATCGCCGCGAAAGCCGCCACGAGGGACTGGAAACGAGCACAAGTTCGTGGCGACGGCTGACCACAAATTCCAATCGGGAGAGGTGAGACCATGCGAGGCAATCGCGGTCTCACCTCACGGGCGTGTCAGGTAGCCAGCGGACCGGAGTCGTCATCCGGGTCAGGGTAGGGCACAGGGCGGATAGAACCGTAAGGACTTGCTTTCGGCCGTCCCCGGCAAGGCACGTGATCGAGTTACGGCTAGCTAGCCACCGCGCTGTCATTCAATCCTTTGGTCGCCTTCCGCATCGCATTGGATGCGGTCGCTAGTTACCTGTCGACCAGATCGAGGCCCATGCCACGCGGAGAGATGCTTCGCGACTGCCAACCTCGGCAGCGCCCAGGGCGAGAGAAAGCGCAATCGTCTGTCCGCCTGTCTATCCGCTAAGAATCATTCGCCGGAGAGGTGCAGGAACAGGCCAATAGTGACCTGTCTCCCTCTCCGCCAGTCTCCTTTCGTATCTATTTGTAATACCTACGCATTGCGGAGAACAGAAAACTCAACCCTAAGCCGCGCCCCAACTTCTTTCTGGAGCAGTTGGCTGACTACCGCCGTGGCCCAAACTTTCGAACACCTATGCCGCCGCTTTGCCAGTCGGGAGGTTCGTCCCATCGCGTCCGCTCAACAGTCGGTGTCAGCACGCTTCGTACGGAAGCGCCTGCGCCGTGCGTTCCCGTGTAGGTGTTCGGCCGCGTCTTCCATCCCAGACGAAATGTCGGCCGCCGCTTGCCACAGATCGAGCAGTAGACGCGCTCGGCGAGAGCTTCGCGCCCCGTATAGAAATCGAACTCCCAGCCGAGACGCAGGATCGCCATCTCGATGCGCAGTGTTCCGGTGTGGGTACACTCCCAATAGTTTGAGCAGTCGCAGTCGATGACCTGATCGCTCTCGAGGAACTGCCGCAGGGTGCGGACCTGAAGTGTGGGCATGGCTCAATGGAAGTTTCTGCCTGAGGGCAGGGCTCGGCGCATGCTCTCGCGCTCCACCTCCATGTCCTGTATCTTGCTGGAACCGCGAGCACTGCCCCTTGGTCCACTCTTGCCCTCGTCAGCATTGGCGATGGCAGCGTCGCCAAGGTCGTAGCCGCCTGCGATGGAGACCAGCGCCGGGGTCATGTTGAAGATCTCCTTCGCGATGACGTGAACGACGAGACCTTCCTTCTGGACCTGGCCGCGTACACCCATCATGCGGGAGCCGAGAACCACGCGGCGGAACGGTGCCGCAATGATCACGACGCCGTCGATCTTGTCCGTTGAGCGTCTGTTGTCGACGTCCGCCACCGACTGAAACAGGTCCATGACACGGGCGTTGTTCACCAGAATGTCGATGCGTCCGAACTCAACTACAGCCCGCTGATCATCGCGATGCTGTCGGCCTCTTCGGCGACGTTGCCCGTCATACCCACGATGGTGCCACTGATCGTCTTGAGCGCTTCCGCGACGGCACCTTCATGCCAGTCGACGGCAATCACCTTCCCGCCCTCCGCGACGAATAGCTTCGCGATGGCTAGACCTATGCCCGAACCAGCACCGGTGACAACGCGAGTTTATCCTTGATGCGCAAGAAATACCTTCATTGGTTGATGGGTATATTGGTCTCCGCCAAACGTCAGGTTCGCGTCCTGGGCAAGCGCGGGGAAAGGAAGGCTCAGTGCGAGGCAGGATAGGATAGTTCGGAATGGTATTGTCATCAGAAAAAGTCCTTGTCGATTGAGGGATCATGCGCCCCTAGCTAGGCGTATTGAGGCGCTCGGGGCGACGCGTCGTCCACGACCCGATCGTCCATGATGGAGAAGTGGCGGACCGCAAGAATGCCCACCGGAGTGAAGTACACGCACCAGAAGAGCAGAACGGCGATGCCCGTTGTATCGCCGCCCTCTTTGGGCATCGCTCCAAAGATATTCCAGATGGGCAATGCGATGCACAGAGGCGCGAAGACCCCGTGCAGGATCAGAAGAAATCTAAGCCAGCGATCGGCCCTGCTCGCGCCGACGATTGTCAGTCCGATGAAGAACGTCGAGATTGACATCAGGCCGTAGCCGAGCAGATCGAGATTGAACATCAGACTGCCCAGATGCTGGTAGCTGAGCAGCGCTAGAATGTCGGTCGAAGCTGTCTGATGCAGAACCGTCGTCAACTGAACAAAGTAAACGCAGGTGACGAAGCCGGCATAGAGGATCCCGAAGGCGACGCCTGCCTGGGCCGCTACGCGTTCCACGTCCCTGGCAGTGGCAGAGAAACTGCACGCCAACAGCAGGTACGCCCAGGAGATGAGCATGCTCATCGCATACGCGTCATAGTCGAGCCGCAAGAGCATCAGCAGCCCGAAGAGTATGATGGCGGCGGTGACTGTGGCAGAGGACCAAAGGCCCACATGCTTGTTCACCGGATCACCTTGTTGCGCGACGCCAGTTCGCCATGTGGCTCCACGCGGGTATGGGCGGTTGATCGCACAGGGTCGCTGTCGGCCAGCCCAGACGCCCTAAATTCGTACCAGATGGCGTTGAGGATGCCGAAAGTACAGGCGAGGCCGACACCGAGGATCCAGGAAAAGTACCACATGTCTCGCCTCTCAATATGCGTTGGGGTTCCGACCAAGACTGGCCGGGGTGACGGTGCCGCGCATGACGCGGAACACAAATGCGGTGTACGCAAGGATGATTGGTAGGAAGAGGATCGTAGCGCACAGCATGATGAAGAGAGTCAGCTGACTCGACGAGGCGTCCCAGACCGTAAGGCTGGACACCGGATCGATCGACGACGGCATCAGGAACGGGAAAAGCGTGAGCCCGGCTGTCGAGATTATGCCGAAGATCGCAAGGCTCGACCCGAAGATGCCGAGCGCTTTCGCCCTGAGGTCGAGCGCCAGGAAGGCAATGATGCTGCCGATGATCGCAAGAGTGGGGGCGACAATCATCCAGGGCATGTTGGCGTAATTGGCACTCCAAGCACCTAGTTCCAGAACGACAGTCTTGGTGAGTGGATTGGACGGACCGCCAAAATCCTGAACGCTGGTAACCCTGTAGCCACTCAGGAGAAACAGAACCGCTACCCCGCCCACAATGAACAGGAGGAAGGTGGCTACGGCAGCCCATTTGCCGTATCGGCGAGCTCGGTCGGCAATAGCACCTTCGGTGCGGGCGGCAATGACGGTTGCGCCCTGGGTCACCAGCATGGCCAGGCTGGTGAGGCCAGCGATGAGAGCGAACGGCGTGAGCAGACCGAAGAAGTTGCCCTCGTAGCTGGTCCGCAGCGTGTCATCGAGCTGGAACGGAACGCCCAGGAAGAGATTGCCGACAGCTACGCCGAACACCAGCGAGGGCACAAAGCCTCCGATGAAGAGGCACCAGTCCCAGACCGAGCGCCACCGCGGATCATCGACCTTGCCGCGGAATTTGAAGCCCACTGGCCTCAGGATCAGCGCCAGGAGAATAGCAATCATGGCGAGGTAGAAACCTGAGAAGCTCGCGGCGTAGATCGCCGGCCAGGCCGCGAAGATGGCGCCGCCGCCGAGCACCAGCCAGACTTGGTTGCCCTCCCAGGTTGGCCCGGCGAGATTGAGCAGTACGCGGCGTTCGTCGTCGGTTCGGGCGACGAAGGGCAGCAGCGCACCGAGACCGAGATCCATGCCGCCCATAACGGCAAAGCCGATGAGCAGGATGCCGAGCAGCGCCCACCAGATCAGCCGGAGGGTTTCGTAGTCGAGTGGAATGGCGCTCATTGTGCGGGCTCCATGGCGGTGCTGGGGGGAAGCTCTTCGGCAAGATCGAGGATCGATTTCTCGGTGGGACCGTGCTTGATCGTCCGCACCATCAGCCAGACCATGACGATCAGCAGCACAGTGTAGGTGAGGAGGAAGAAGCCCAGCGAGATCACCAGATCCCAGACATGCAGCCCGGAGGCGGCGTAGAAGGTTGGAAGCACGCCTTCCACCACCCATGGCTGCCGTCCATACTCGGCGATGAACCAGCCGACCTCGATGGCGACCCAGGGTAGTGGCATGGTCCAAAGGGCGACGTGGAGCAGGAAGCGGTTGTTGTCGATCTGGTGGCGCGAGATCTTCCAGAACCAAAGCGCAAAGAACGCGATGTAGAACAAGCCGACGCCGACCATGATGCGGAAGCTCCAGAACAACGGCCAGACATCGGGCACGGTGTCGAGAGCGGCCCGAGCAATCTGTTCGCCGGTGACGTTCTCGACATCCGGGCGGTAGGCCTTGAGCAGGAGAGCGTAGCCGAGATCGGCCTTGTGGACGTCGAAGGCGGCGCGGGCGGCCGCGTCCTGCGGATTGGCCTTGATCGCTTCGAGCGCCTTGTAAGCTTCCACGCCGTCGGCGATGCGCACCGCCGCGCGCTCGGTGAGCTCGGTGATGCCGGGCAGATCGCGATCGAGCGAACGTGTAGTGATGAGGCCTAGGACGAAGGGAAATTTGACCTCAAAGCTCGGGCGACCGTCGGCCCCCGGTATGGCGAAGAGCGTCAGCCCGGCCGGGGCGGGCTCGGTTTCATACATCGCCTCCATCGCGGCAATTTTCATCTTCTGATGCTCGGTCGCGACATAGCCCGACTCGTCGCCAAGCACGACAACCGACAGAGCCGCTGCCAGTCCAAAGCTCGCGGCGACGACCATGGAGCGTTTCGCGAGTTCCGTATGCTTGCCCCAGAGCAGGAACAGCGCGCTGATGGCGAGAACGAACACCGAGCCCGTCACATAGCCGGCGCTGACAGTGTGGACGAATTTGGCCTGCGCAACAGGGTTGAAGATCACGGCGACAAAGTCGGTAACCTCCATGCGCATGGTGTCGGGGTTGAACGCTGCGCCAACGGGGTTCTGCATCCAGCCATTGGCGATGAGGATCCACAGCGCCGAGAAATTGGCGCCGATCGCCACCAGCCAGGTGACAGCCAGGTGGCCAACCGGCTTCAGGCGATCCCAGCCAAAGAAGAACAGACCGATAAAGGTCGCTTCGAGGAAGAAGGCCATCAGCCCTTCAATGGCAAGCGGCGCGCCGAAAACGTCACCGACATAGTGGCTGTAGTAGCTCCAGTTCATTCCGAACTGGAATTCCATGACGATGCCAGTGGCGACGCCCATGGCGAAATTGATGCCGAACAGGGTGCCCCAGAACAGCGTCGCCTGCCTCCAGACGGGACGGCCGGTCATCACATAGACGCTCTCCATTATCGCCATCACGAAGGATAGGCCGAGCGTCAGGGGAACGAAGATGAAGTGGTACATCGCGGTCGCTGCAAATTGCAGCCGCGAGAGTTCGACAACAAGCGGATCGACCATGTCGCAAGGGCCCTTCTCAGTCCCGGCCGGTGCCGGGGTCGGATCATGGATAGGCCGCGCCCCCCGGTGGCCTCCTTGATGTGGATCAAGACCCTGTGTGTGGCGTCGACTAGCCAGTGGAGAGATGATCTCGCCCTCCGCTTCAAACCCTTCCCGACAAGCGATCCGGCTGACGCTCCGCAAGCTGGCGAAGGGTGGCGGGCTCGCCGCTCGGCTGGCGCTCGCTCTGCCCGTGCTTGGTGGTGCATTGCTGGTGGTGCAGGCATGGCTGCTTGCAAATGTGTTGCATCAGGCGATCGCCGCGGGGTTAGGACCGGCGGCACTGGCACCGATCATGGCGTGGTTCGCGTCGATCCTTGGTCTCCGCATCGGACTTGGATTTGTCGCTGAACTCTGCGCGACAAGCGCCAGCGAGGCGATCAAGCTGAACCTGCGGAAAGCAATGGTCGGCTCCATCTTCCGTCACCAGCCGGTGTGGACGGGGGCACGGTCGAGCGGTGCACTGTCCGGCGCCGTGATCGAGCAAGTCGAGGCGATCGACGGCTACCTCACTCGCTATCTGCCGGCGATGGCCCAGGCAGCGATCCTGCCGGTAGCTTTCGCTGTAGTCGTGCTGCCGATCGACTGGACAGTTGCCTTGCTGTTTCTCGTCACTGCGCCGCTCATCCCGGTGTTCATGGCTCTGGCCGGCTGGGGAGCGGAGGCGGCGAGCAACCAGCAGGCGCAGGCGCTTGGCCGGCTCAGCGGGCATTTCGCAGACAGACTAAGAGGCCTGACGACCCTCAAGCTATTTGGACGCGAGTCCGCGGAGACGGAGGGCGTCGGCCGGGCGAGCGAACAATTGCGGGTGCGCACAATGCGGGTGATGCGTATCGCGTTTCTGAGTTCGGCCGTGCTCGAGTTCTTTGCGGCGCTCGGCGTCGCGGGAGTCGCGCTCTATGTAGGGCTGACGTTCCTCGAGCTGGTGTCGCTTCGTGGTGGAGTTCCCCTATCGCTCGAGGCGGGGCTATTCTGTCTGCTGATGGCGCCAGAGGTCTACCAGCCACTCCGCCTTCTCGCCGCAAACTATCACGATCAGGCGTCAGCGAAGGCCGCCGTAGCCGAGATTGCAACGCAGCTTGGCGAAGTGCCGCTCGGAATGCCCGTGGCCGTCGGGCCGGAGCTGGTGAGGACGACGGGAGTGCTCGGAGCGCTTCGGCTATCCCATGTATCGATCGATGCGCCGGATGGCCGGCCGGTGGTGATCGATGCAAGTCTCGACCTCGCGCGTGGAGAGCATGTCGCGATCATGGGGGCGAGCGGCTGCGGAAAATCGACACTCATCGAAGCTATCGCTGGCCTGCGGGAATTTCGCGGCCAGATCGTCGTGACGAGTGTGCTCGGGGTGGTGGGTCAGCGGCCCACGATCTTTGCGGGATCAATCGCCGACAACATCCGGCTGGGGCGGCGGAAGGCGTGCCATGCAGCGGTCAGGCTCGCGGCGCGCCGGGCGCATGTCACTGACTTCGTTGACGAGTTGCCAGATGGGATCGCCACGCAGCTGGGGGAGAACGGGCTGGGCTTGTCCGGCGGCGAGATCCATCGCGTTGCGCTGGCACGGCTCTACCTACGTGCGTCGGAGATCCTATTGCTTGACGAACCGACC
>JBKJTB010000182.1:0-11304 GCA_046594305.1 Devosia sp.
GGGTTCCCCACCCACCATCGTCATCCCCGCGCAGGCGGGGACCCAGGAGTCGCGCGCGCCGGTGGATGTGGTGTCGGATCCCGCCTGCGCGGGAATGACATTGTGAGTGAAGAAATAGCTCGTTCAGGAACCAAAAGTTTCGCCCGGAGACGCCTGAGGATCCTGGCCTCTCCGAGCTTATTTCTCCGACTTATCCACGGTACTTCCGGCCTGTGCTATAGTCCCTTCAGTACCATCGCACGGACGGTAGTCGACGCGAACGACGCGATGGACATGCGGGTGGGGGAGCTTCGCGGCTTCCCTGGGCCGTGCGGTGGCGCGCTGGTAACCCCAGCCCGATCGCGCACGTGATCCGAAAATCCCGCGCCCCGAGGCGAGTACGTCTCACATACTAAAACATCGAGGCGTACGCGCCTCGGGGCTCCGTCCACTTCCTCAGCCAGGCGATCGCCAGAGCTGATCCGGGACACCGGACGCTTCCGTTTGCCCTAGAACCAATCGAGGAGAGTTCGTGAAGCTACGCCGTCCAGCCGCCATCGATGACATGCACCTGCCCGGTCGTATAGGTGGCCGTCGCGAGATAGAGCGCGAGCTTGGCAATTTCCTCCGGCTGGCCGATGCGGCCGATCGGCTGGCGGGCGATGAAGGCTTTCTTGGCGCCTTCGAAGTCGCCGGTCGCCTTCCAGCGTTCGTGCAGCGACGGGCTCTCGACCGTGCCCGGCGCAATGGCATTCACGCGGATGCCCTTGGCCGTATAGTCGGCGGCGATCGATTTGGTGAGCCCGATCACCGCGGCCTTCGATATCGAATAGGCGGCACGATTGGGCACGGCGGTCACCGACGAGGCCACCGTCGACATGTTGATGATGCAGCCATCGCCATGCTCAAGCATCGCCGGCAGGAACGCCTTCACCATCCGGACCTGCGCCCAGATGTTGAGGTTGAAGGCGAATTCGAGGTCGCTCTCGGGCATCTCGAGGATCGTGCCGCTGTGAACCGCACCGGCGCAGTTGAACAGCACATCGACGCGCCCGATCTCCGCCGCCGCCGCCTTCACCGCCTCGGCGTCGAGCACGTTGAGCACCCGCGTCGTCACGCCGGGGATGCCATTCAGCTCGGCGAGCTTGGCCTCGTTGACATCGGTCGCGATGACACGCGAACCGGCGGCCGCGAATGCTTCAACCGTGGCGCGGCCAATGCCCTGCGCCGCAGCGGTGATAATGCTCAGCTTGCCGTCGAGACTGCCCATGAATAACCCCTTCATCCGTAACGCGGCCTAGCTACCGTGCGGAGTGACGGGCGGCAAGCTATCTTAAGTCGGACGGAGAAGTCAGACGCCGGCGACCGACATGGCGACATCGCCCAGGTCCGAGGATCCCGTGTAGCGACCGGGTTCGCGCACGGAGACCGGACCGATCCGTGCGCCGGTTATGACGACGGCTCCGCGCCGGAGGGGCGCGCCGAGGCTCGAGGCATAGTCCGCGAGCCACGCCATGGCCTCAAGGATCGTCGCCAGCGCCGCACCAGTGGCGACGGACGCAAGATCCTCGTCATCGCGCCGCAAGGCGATGCTCAGCGCGGCGAGATCGCCGTCCGTCGAGGGTCGCCCCCCACCGAGGACGACGCCGGAATTGGAAAGATTGTCGGCAAGCAGCGAGGCGAAGTCTTGCTGGGCCGGATCGACGAAGCTCGACCGAAACAGTTCGAACGCCAAGTGGACACCACCGATGGCCGCTTTTGCGTCGACCAAAGTGGACCCCGCGGGCAGGTCGCGGCTGAGCACAATTGCGACCTCGACCTCGATGCGCATGGTTGCGGCGGACACAGCGGACAGGTCGGCCGGCGAGTCTATGGCCCCTGCCCCGCGCAGCGGCGCGGCGCACCAGCCGGCACCGTCCGGATGCGGACCGACCTTCCAGCCCGCACTTGCATGCCGGGCAAGGAACGCACGCTGGATCGCGATCGCGTCTTCGACGCTTCGGGGACGCAAGGCGTCAGGCAGGTGCTCGATCGTTTCACCGCGCAGCGACAGTCCGGTGAGCAAATCGGCGGCTGCCGCGGCGCTATCGGTCAAGACGCGACACCGGCGCGAAACGCTGCATCGAGTGGCGGCATGGCGCGGCGCCATTGCGGATCGCCATGCCGATCGGCAAGGCCGGCCTTCAGCGCCAACAGTCCACCGGTGGAGTCGATCTGCTCGATGCGCTGTGCGGCCAGTGCTGCAAGCCGGTTCCCCTCGGCGCCGTCGCGCGTGTTGTACAGCGAGACGAGATCATGGGCGTAGAGGTTGGGCAGGCCGCCGATCATGCCGGCGCCCCCGGCGCGCAGCAGATGCGGCAGCACGCGGTCGTCGCCGGTAAAGATGCTGATGTCCGGGAAGGCCTTCACAAAAGCCAGCCCGCTTTCGAGATTGCCGGTCGAATCCTTGATCCCTGCAATCGGCGCGCCATTGCCCCCCTGCAATGCCCGCACCAGCTCGTGGGTGATGGTGATGCCGCTCATGGCGGGGATGTTGTAGAGCACCAGCCCCGCCGGCGGCCTACCAGCCAGTTCGTAGGCGGCCTCGAAGTATGAAACCAGCCCATCAATCGAAGCACTGCGGTAGTAGAACGGCGGCAGCATCAGGACATGCGGGCAGCCGAGGCTCACGGCATCCCGGAACTCGGCGGCAGCCACCGCCACCGAACTCGCCATGACGGCCGGCAACAATTGCTCGGGCTTGATCCCGGCATCGAGCAGCGCCTGGTGGGCGGCGCGCTTGGCAGCGGACGAGAACGAGACACCCTCGCCCGTGCTGCCGAAGGTGGAGACGCGGCTACAGCCGTCGTTCAACAGATTGCGGGCATGCTCGGCAAGCCGGACAGTATCGATCGAGAGATCCTCGCGAACCGGCGTGAGGATAGCGGCGATGATGCCGTTGAGCGGAGGCGTATCGGTCATTGGTGGCTTTCGGTCAGAGGACGCCGGCATACACCGCCCGGTTGACCGAGCTGGGCACATAGCCGAGGTTGCGAGAGATATCGAGGCAGGTCGAAATGAGCGCACGGGCGAGTTCGGGGGCCCGCGACCGGATGATCTCGGGATCGGTGCCGGCAATCGAACAGCCGCCGATGACATTGCCCTGCGCGCCGTAGATCGGCGCTCCAACGCAGTAGTTGCCAATTTCGTTCTCAGAATCGTCGTAGGAGAAGCCGCGTTCGCGGATGGCGCGGAGTTCTTCCATCAGAACCTCGACGTCGGTGACCGTCTTGGGCGTGATGCGGGGCATCCCGACGCGCTCAAGAATGCCCCTCGCCTCGCCTTCCGGCAGATGGCCGAGGATCGCCTTGCCGACGCCAGTGCAATGCATCGGCATGCGGTCGCCCACGGCCGTACGGGCAATCAGCCGGCGCGAGGATTCGACGGCGTAGATGTAGAGGATGCGGTCACCCTCGCGGAAGGTGAGATAGACGGACTCGCCGGCGAGATCGGCCAGCGCCCGCACATGCGGCGCCGCACGGTCGCGAATTTCGACGTTGACGCGCACGGTCTGCGACAGCGCCAGGATGCCCGTGCCGAGCGCGTAGGCCTCGCCGCCGATCTTTTCGATCATGCCCTCCGCCACCAGCGACTTCAGGATGCTGTGCGTCGTGCTCTTGGGGATGTCGAGCCGCACGCTGATCTCGGCCAGCGACAGCCGGGGCTCCTGCGCACTGAAGAGCTTGAGCACGCGCACGGCCTTGGCGAGGCTCTTGTTGGTCGTCATTCTGGGTGCTGGATTTGTCACGGCTCAACCATCCGTCCGCTCATCAACCGCATCGACGCCGCGCAGCGCCAACTCATCGGCGAAATGGCAGGCCGACCAGTGGCCCGGCTGCACCTCCAGAAGCGGCGGCGCTGTTGTCTGACAGACGTCCCGCGCATAGCGACAGCGGGGGTGAAAGTAGCAGCCGCTCGGAGGATTGGCTGGACTTGCAATCTCGCCGCCAAGAACAATCGTTTCGTCATCAAGGTCTGGATCCGGCTTCGGTACGGCCGACATAAGTGCTTCGGTATAAGGGTGCCGAGGGCGCCTATACAAGTCCTCGGTCGATGCAAGCTCGATGATCTTGCCGACATACATGACGGCGACACGATCGGCGATGTGTTCGACAACACTCAGATCGTGAGCAACAAACAGGAAGCTGAGGTTCAGTTCGCGCTGAAGCTTCTGCAGAAGGTTGAGAATCTGCGCCTGGATCGAGACGTCGAGGGCCGATACGGGTTCATCGGCCACGATCAGGATCGGATTGGTCACCAGCGCGCGGGCGATGCAGACGCGCTGCCGCTGGCCGCCGGAAAAGGCGTTGGGATAGCGCGACAGGTGCGCCGGGTTGAGACCGCACATCTGCGCCATCTCTTCAACTCGACTAGCGATCTGCGACGTGGGCACGCCTTGGGCGCGCAGCGGCTCGCCGATGATATCGCGCACACTCATGCGCGGCGACAGCGACGAAAACGGGTCCTGGAACACCATGTTCATGTGGCGGCGGAGCCGGCGGAGCGTCGCACGGTCGGCGGTGGCCAGGTCGACTTCTTCGCCATCGACCGTAAGGATCGCCGCCCCTTCGGTGGGGTTGATGGCGCGGATGATCGAGCGACCCAGCGTGGTCTTGCCGCAACCGGACTCGCCGACCAGCGCCAGCACCTCCCCGCGGGCGAGGTCGAAGCTCACATCGTCCACCGCCTTCACGTGGCCCGTGACGCGACGCATCGGTCCGCTCTCGATGGGATACCATTTCTTGAGTCCGCGAACGCTGAGCACGGTGTCAGTGGACATGGCTGGCCTCCACATCGAGCGGCACGAGGTTGGCGGCGGCCATCACCTGCGGGTGGAGGAAGCAGGCCGCGCGATGGCCCGGCGCCACATCGACGAGTGGCGGCACCGCCTTGTCGCAGATGCCGGGCATGGCTGCCGGACAGCGCGGGAAGAAGCCGCAGGCGACGGGCTTGTTGATCGGGATGGGAACATTGCCCATGATCGACTGCAGTGGCTCACCGGACTTCTTGCCGATGCGCGGCACCGAGGCCATGAGGCCCTTGGTGTAGGGATGTTTTGGGGCACGGAACAGGTCGCGCACGGCGGCGTGCTCAACGATCGAGCCCATGTACATCACGGCGACCTCGTCGGCCATCCGGGCGATGACACCGAGGTCGTGCGAGATGTAGAGAATGGCCATCCCCGCATCGCGCTGCAGGTCGCGCATCAACCGCAGCACCTGCGCCTGCACGGTGACATCGAGCGCCGTGGTGGGCTCATCGGCGATCAGCAAGCGGGGCTGCGAGGCGAGCGCCGTGGCGATCATGGCACGCTGGCGCATGCCGCCCGACAGATGGTGCGGATACTTCTTGAGGGCGTCGGCGGGTGCCGGAATGCCCACCTTCTGCAACATGGCGATGGCGATCTCCCGCGCCTCGGCCTTGTCGCGGGTACGGTGCAGGTAGATGGATTCGAGCAGCTGGTTGCCGATGGTGTGGACCGGCGAGAACGACGTCATCGGCTCCTGGAAGATCATCGCCGCCTCGCCGCCCCTGATCTTGAGCAGCTCGGGATCCTGCGGGCCGAGGGAGATGATGTCGACCGGCGGCCGGTCCGGATAGTGCAGCAGGATCTGGCCGGTGGTGATGGCACGGCGTGGCGCGATCTTGAGCAGCGACTGGGCGGTGATGGTTTTGCCGCAGCCGGATTCCCCGACAAGACCCAGCGTCCTCCCTTCCGCGATGGTGAAGCTCACGCCGTCGGCCGCCGTGAGATTGCCCTCGATCAGCGGCAGGACTACGCGCAGATTCTTCACTTCGATGAGAGGCGCGCTTTCGGCTGGAACCTGCTCTACCTGCGACATCGTTCTAGCTCCGGTACGGGTCGGTGGCATCGCGGAGGCCATCGCCGAGGAAGCTGAAGGCAATGACGATGAGGATGACGAGGCCGCCGGGCACCAGCAGCCAAGGGCTGAGGGTCACGGTCTGAATGTTCTGCGAGTCGATCAGCAGCGTTCCGAGGCTCACCGCCGGCGGACGAAGACCGAGGCCGAGGAAGCTCAGCGCCACCTCGCCGAGGATCATCTGCGGCACTGCCAGCGTCAGATGGACGATCAGATAGGAGATGAAGCCGGGCAGCAAATGCGTGGTGATGATCTTGGTCTCGCTGACCCCCGAGACTTTTGCGGCCATCACATAGTCCTCTTCGCGGAGGCTCAGCAGCTTGCCGCGTACGACGCGGGCGAGTGTGGTCCAGCCGACGACCGCAAGGATGGTCGAGATACCGAAATAGACCTGCGTCGGACTCCAGTCGGAAGGCACCAGCGCGGCGAGCGCCATCCAGAGGGGGAGCGTCGGCAGCGACTGCAGGAACTCGGTGAGCCGCTGCACGAAATTGTCGATGGCGCCGCCGAAATAGCCGGAGATGCCGCCGAAAAAGAGCCCCAATCCGAACCCGATGGCGAGGCCGATGAGGCCGACGAAGAGCGATGTGCGGGCGCCAAAAAGCATGCGCGAGAACAGATCACGGCCGAGGAGATCAGTGCCGGCCAGGAAAATGCGGCCACCTTCGGTGACGCCGAACAGGTGGATGTCCGACTGGATCACGCCGAACAATTGATAGGGCTCGCCCCTGACGAACAGGCTCAGCTCATAGCGCTCGGTCGTGTCCACCACATATTCACGCTGGAAGGTTTCGCGATTGAGTGCGTTTTTCAGGCCATAGACAAAGGGGCGGAGGTGGAAACCGCCTTCATTATCGATGAACTGGATGCCGGTGGGAGGCGCCAGCAGATGCTGGGTGTGCCGTTCGAAGGGGCCGTAGGGCGCGACGAACTCGGCGATGAGGACCACGGCGTAGAGCAGGACGATGAAGCCGAGCGAGACCACGGCGACCCGGTGCCGGCTGAACTTGATCCAGAACAACTGGCCGCGAGACAGGACGCGCCCCCCTTGCGGGCCGCCCGGCGCTTCTGTTTCGAGTGCGATGGTCATCTCAGTTTGCCCGCGACATGCGTACGCGGGGATCGAGTATCGTGAGCAGGATGTCGGACATCACGACGCCCACGACGGTAAGAACGCCCAGCAGCATCAGGCAGCTCGCGGCGACATAGGTGTCCTGCGCCACGATCGACCGAAGCAGCAGCGGCCCGATGGTGGGCAGCCCCAGCACGATGGCGACGATGGTCGAGCCCGAAACGATCTCCGGCAGCAAATGGCCGGCGGTCGAGATGATCGGGTTCAACGCGACGCGGAAAGGATACTTCATCAACAGCCGCCGCTCGGGCACCCCCTTGGCGCGCGCCGTGATCACATATTGTTTCTGGAACTCGTCGAGCAGTTGCGAGCGGAGAATCCGGATCGTTGCCGCCGTTCCCGCCAGTCCGACGACAATCACCGGCACCGGCAGGTGGGCCATCAGGTCCCACACCTTCGCCCCCGACCAGGGCGCCATGATGTATTCGGGCGAGAACAGGCCCGTGGGAGTCACGCCGAACAATCTCGCCGAGAGGACGAGCAACACGAGTGCGAGCAGGAAGTTCGGTACGGCGAGACCGATGATGCCGAACAGGCTCACAGCATAGTCGCCGACGGAATACTGGTGTGTCGCCGAGTAGAGGGCGACCGGGATCGACACCGCGTAGACGAACACCAGCGAGACCACCGACACGATGATGGTGAGCCACAGCCGGTCGGCGACGAGGGTCCAGACTGGCTGCTGCCACTCGAAGGAATAGCCGAAATCGCCCTGCGTCAGGATGGGGACGATCCAGTTCCAGTATTGCAGGTAGAGCGGCTGATCGAGGCCGTAGCGCAGGGTGAGATAGTCGAGCTGCGCCTGGGTTGCCGGCGACCCCGCGGCATCGAGCTGGGTGGCGAAGGTCTCGATGAAGCTGCCGGGCGGCAAATTGATGATGTAGAAGCAGACGATCGAAACCAGGATCAGCACGACGACCATGTAACCGAGGCGGCGCACGACATATCCAAGCATCGATTGTTCCTCGTTTCGGCGGAAGATGGCGGGGCGCGAACGCCCCGCGCAAGGATTAGAGCAGGCTGCGGAAGTCCGGAACGGTCCCGTAGAATATGCGGTTCGCATCGTGGAAGTTGGCTGCTCCGCGATAGGCGCTGCGGACCGCGAAAATGATGTCGCCGTGGCCGTCGAACTGCCAGTCCGTGTACTGGAAGCCGGTGAGGCGGATCGAGTCCTCGGGCTTGAGCCCGGTCTCGTCCTTGATCAGCAGCTTGACGCGGCGCCAGTTCCACAGATCCTTGGAGGCCAGCACATAGACACGGTTGCGCTGCCGCATCGAGTGATCCTTGTGGAAGCGCGTGAAGCTGTCGTCTTCCTCGCGTGCCCACCTGCGCAGGATCTCGTGATCGTCGAGTGCATTGCCGATGGTGATGTACTCGCCGCTGACCGGATCGCGCCGGATGGTGAGCTTGGCCTTGCAGCCCGGCAGATCGAAATAGTCCTTGGCAGGATCGAAACTGATGGTCTTGCCGTCATCCTCGATCTTGATGCGAGCCGATTTCTCGGCCTCGAGCGGACCGGCCTCGAAGGTCATGATGTCCCATAGCTGGCCATCCGGATCCGCTACGACATTGCCTTCGCGCCAGCCGGGCTTCAGCGTCTTGCCCCACTCTTTGGGCACCCACGCCGGATCGAACGGCAGCTTGTTGCTCATCGTCCAGTTGGCCGCATCGAGCAGATTGGAATCGACCGGCGCCGAGACGACGCAGGCCTGGAAGCCCGTGCCCCAGACGCACGGCGTGCAATCCTCGAAGGCCTTGTAGATGCGGCCCTTGTGGATGGTCACGGCGACCGGCGCGCAATGATAGTTCGGGCCATCGTGGAAGAACCCGCCGGGGAACAGCCAGCCATTCTCCGGGGTCGCGACCGTGGGATGCGTCCAGGTGTAGCCGCCATCATCGGAGCGGCGGATGACGATCGAGCCGTACTGCTGCGACGTGCCGAAAATGTAGAGGGCGCCATTGTGATAGAACAGCGTCGACCAATAGCAGTTCATGATGTGGGTGATGTTCACCCAGGTCGCGCCATTGTCCTCCGACCGATAGATGCTGGTGAGGCTCTCCTCGGACTCGTGATTGCGCGGGCAACCGACCCCGTAATAATCGTGGCTGACGACGAGCGCATTGTCCGGAAGCCGGATGACGCTGGGGCTGCCGAGGAAGGTGCGGGTGAGTTCGGGTTGATATTTGACTTGGCTGAGCGGGATCATCTTGGGTCCTGGAAGGCGCTCCATCGGCGCCGGTTGTCTAGCTGCGGTATCTGGCCGGGCAGTTTCCCGCCCGGCCGGTTCGCAGCGAGGATCAGTTGGCGAGGTACCATTGCTCCGAATGGCCACCGCGCAGATGGTCGATGAAGAGCATCTTGTCGTCGGGGAAGTTCTTCAGCTTGTTGGATCGGACATAGACGTAGGGGACTTCGCCCACGGTGCCGATGTGCAGCATCTGCTTGACGGTGTTGCCCACCACTTCCTTGCCCAGCGCATAGTACTCGTCGGAGCCCAGCGTCGTCGCCTGCCACTTGGTTACGAGATCCTGCTGCGCCTTGTACTCGGGTGGCGGTTCCTCGCCTTCGGCACCATTGCTGAGCTGCCACTTGCGCCACACCAGCCCGCCACCAACCGGATTGGTATCGAGACCATAGGGCGGACGGAACCAGATCGGACGGGTGTACATGTCCTTTTCGGACACCACGTCAGCGAACCAGACAGAAGCCTGGACCTGGCCGGCGGCGACGGCCTGCGAGAACGTCTCGCGGGTGACGGTGCTGACCTGCGTCGGCACACCCACCGCCGTCCAATACTCGGCAATCAGCTCGGAGAGCGGCACGCGGCCGATGGCGTCGGAGAGAACGATGCGCAGCGGCTCCCCGTCGGGACGCAGCCGAATGCCGTCGGCTCCCTTGGTGAGCCCCATCTCGTCGAGCAGGGCATTGGCCTTGTCGACGTCGTAGTCGGAGAAGTAGTTGCCCATCCAGTCTTCGTAGAACGGCGATTTGGATGAGACGCCCCACTGCCGAGGCACACCCAGACCGAAGAAGATCGTGTCGTTGATCTCCGGCCGGTTGACGGCGAGCGACATGGCTTGCCGGAAGCGCACATCGTTGAAGATCGGACGCAAGGCGTCGTCGGCGACAGTGATGTTGAACTGGTATTTGACGATGGCGCCGAGGTCAGCGGTGTAGAGCATGGTGGTGTAGTTGCCCGCCTGCTCGCCGGCCTTCAGCACCGGCAGATCGGCCTGGCTGAACTTGTCGGCATAGTCGAGCTGGCCCGACTGTACGTTGAGCTTGACCACTTCGGGATCGGAGACGAGCATGCGGACCTGCTCATCGAGATAGGGCAGCTGATTGCCTTCAGTGTCGACCTTCCAATAGTAGGGGTTGCGGCGATAGTACTGGTTGCCGAACTGATCGACCTCGCTCAGCATCCAGGGTTTCAGCACCGGCAGGCCGGGATCGACCTGGAAGTCGCCGGTCTGGCCGTTCTGATGCGACACGAACGCATCGACCCACGACGAGAAGCCTTCCTCCTGCGCGATCTTTTCGGCGTCCGGATTGTAGTCCTTGTGCCATTTCTGGAGGTAGTGCTTGGGGGCCAGCGGGAAGCCCGGCTCGGCACGAGCGACCGAAAGAATGAAGGCTGGGTTGGGCGTCGCGAAGTTGAACTTGACGGTGCTGTCGTCGAGCTTTTCGACGGTGACCGGCTTGCCGCCAACGATGAGGTTGCCCGGCAGCGGCGGCAGATCACCCTGCCCGCCGATATCGTTGAAGAAGAACAGGATATCGTCGGCGGTGACGGGCTGGCCGTCGCTCCATTTCATGCCGCGGCGCAGCGACACGGTGGCCGACAGATTGTCGGGCGCCAGTTCGATGCTGCGCGCGATGTCGGGATAGACCACTTCCCAATTGGTCGTGACGCCCGCGAGGTGTGCGTCCCATGCCGAATAGCCGACATTGCCGAAGGATTGCGGATTGGTGGCGTTGTAGCGGATGGTGCCGCCATAGGTGCCGATCGACTCGCGCGGCCGCTCGACCAGTACGTCCTCGCGCACCGGCAGGCGATCCGCGAGCGCCGGCAGCGTGCCGGCAGCCACCGCGGCGTCGAGCGCCGGGGCCTGCTTGAAGGCAGGCACCGTGCTGCCGGCGGCTTCGTAGTCTGACTGTGTTTCGGCGTGCAAGTTTGGCTCTGACGCAGTTTTGATGATGTGTGCATCAGGTTGCGCCGATTAATCGAGCCTGCAGCAGGTCGAGTTTTCCGCGACCGTACATCTGCCGTT